>JBFLKI010000130.1:0-4008 GCA_040883135.1 Desulfotignum sp.
GGGCAGAGGCGCATCCTGGAACCCATCCCGGAGCACGGCTCCATAAATGCAGCAGCCAACGCCCTTAAATTGGGGTACCGGTCCCTGTGGGGCCGGCTGCGGAAAATGGAAAAGCGACTGGGGAAACCGCTTCTGGAACGGCACAAAGGCGGGGCCGAAGGGGGGCATTCCGACCTGACGCCCGAGGCCGTGGAAATGATTGACAAATTCAAACGCCTCCGGCAGGAGGTCACCGAAGCATCAGAGACCATTTTCAGACAAATCTATCATTAGCTCACCAAGGAAGTCATCACGATGACATCGAATCCATCACCCCCTGAACCAGATGCCGAGGCCCTGGAAATTTTCAATCTTCAGACCCGGGCCTGTCTGGACCAGCCGGTCATCTCTTTAATACAACGGCGGGATCTTCTCAACACCATCGAGGATATTCTGAAAGAAAAGGATCAGGCCATCTGTGACGCTGTCAATGCTGATTTCGGGAACCGGTCTTCTCACGAAACCCGGATGCTGGAAATCTTGCCCAGCATCATGGGGCTGCGGTATACCCGAAAGAAACTCAAGAAGTGGATGAAGCCGCAGCGCCGCCACGTATCCATGATTTTTCTGGGCGGCAGGAACCGGGTCATTCCCCAGGCAAAAGGCGTCGTGGGCATCATCACCCCCTGGAATTATCCGCTGTTTCTGGCGATCAGCCCCATGACCTGTGCCCTGGCCGCCGGCAACCGGGTCATGGTGAAACAGGCGGCCCATTCTCAGCATCTGAGCCGCCTGCTCCGGGACCTGTTTTCCGCAAAAATCGGTCCGGAATATGTCCGTTTTCTGCCAGGGGTGTCTGCTGCCGCTTTTTCCGCTCTACCCTTCAACCACCTGGTGTTCACCGGATCTCCCCGGACGGGGAAGACTGTTATGCGGACCGCGGCCCAAAATCTGGTGCCGGTCACTCTGGAACTGGGGGGGAAATCCCCGGTGGTCCTGGCCGATGATTTCGACATGGCCACTGCGGTAAAACGAATTCTGTTTGCAAAGCTCATGAATGCCGGCCAGACCTGCATTGCGCCTGATTACATTTTTGTTCCGGAAAACCGAATCGATTCCTTCATTCAAACGGCACAAACGATGACCCGGCAGCTTTACCCGGACATAGCCTCACCCGACTATACCGCCATCATCGATCAGCAGGCGGTTGACCGGCTCATGGACACGCTTGCGGACGTCAGGAGAAAAGGCGGCCGAGTGATCCCTCTGCTGGACGGGCCGGACACCATTTTAGAACACAAAAAAATATCCCCTGTGATCGTGACAGAAACCACACCGGCCATGCGGATTATGCAGGAGGAGATATTCGGTCCGGTCCTGCCGGTGCTTCCCTATACTTCTTTGAAAAAAGTCATCCAGTATATCAATGATCACCCCAGACCGCTGGCCCTGTATGTGTTTACCCATGACCGGCAGATGGCGGACCAGATCATTTCCCATACCCGGTCCGGCGGGGTGACCGTCAACGACTGTGCCCTGCACGCAGTGCAGCACGACCTGCCGTTTGGCGGCATCGGCAACAGCGGCATGGGCCATTACCACGGATTTGAAGGATTCATGGAATTTTCCAAACTGCGGCCGGTGTTTCACCAGGCCCCGTTGTCATCCACCGCTGCCTTGACCCCGCCCTATGGGACTGTTGCAACCAGGATTTACCAGGCCATTAAAAAATTTCCCTGGCTGTCCTGATTCAGTTGCGTTCCGGGGACTCTGCCGGTTCAAGCCCGGCCCGCCCGGTAAAACAAACCGTCAATTTTCGACTACCGGGCCGGGCTGCAAGTGGGTAAATCAGTTCATCAAATCGCACTTTTGATTTCAAAATCTGCATAGGCGGCCATGCCGTGTTCCCCCAAATCGAGGCCACCCATTTCCTCTTCTTCATCCACCCGGATACCCAGTGTCAATTTCAGGATATAGAAAATAACCAGGGCGGAAACAAAGCAGGGAACCGCATAAGCAACTACTCCAACAACCTGTGTCATCAAGGAGTAGTCCGGACTGAACAGTCCCACAGCCAGTGTGCCCCAGATGCCGCAGACCAGATGGACGGAGAGCGCACCCACGGGATCATCCAGTTTTATCCGATCGATGCCCATGACCGAAGCCACCACCAGAAGACCTGCGATAAACCCGATGACAATTGAACTCATCACACTGACCACATCTGCGCCGGCCGTAATCCCTACCAGGCCTGCCAGAGACCCATTGAGCGCCATGGAGAGATCCGGTTTTTTCTGCAGAATCCAGGAAAGGAAAATGGCACCCATGATACCGGCAGCCGCTGCCAGGGAAGTTGTTACAAAAACGAAAGAAACGGCGGCAGGATCCGCTGACAGTACAGACCCGCCGTTAAAGCCAAACCATCCCAGCCACAGCAGAAACACCCCAATGGCAGCCAGCGGCATGCTGTGCCCCATGATGGGTTTAATTCTACCGCCCGCATATTTCCCTAAACGGGGACCCAGTACCAGTACCCCTGCCAGGGCAGCCCATCCGCCCACCGAATGAACCAGTGTGGAACCGGCAAAATCATAAAATCCCATGGCATCCAGCCAGCCGCCGCCCCACTTCCAGCTGCCCACCCAGGGATATACCACTGCCACATACACGGTCGAAAAGATCAGAAAACTGTGAAGCTTGATCCGTTCCGCCACCGCCCCGGAAACAATCGTTGCGGCGGTGGCGGCAAACATGGCCTGAAAAATAAAATCGGTCCAGTAGGTGTAAATACCAACCCCATCATCACCGGCGATCATCATATTCTCCGGGCTCACACCGATGCCAAACCCGGAAAACCCGAAAAACCCTGAAATTGAAAAATCGCCGGGATACATCAGGTTAAAGCCCATGGCCGCATAAGTGAGCAGACCAATGGCGATAATGGCGGTATTTTTAAACAGAATGTTGACGGTATTTTTTGCCCGGGTCAACCCGGCTTCCAGGCTTGCAAACCCGAGATGCATGATAAACACCAGAAAAGTGGCCACCAGCATCCAGGTATTGTTTGCCACATAAGTTGCTGCAGCGCCTGTTATTTCCGCCGCACCCTCCGCCGCCAGGGCAGCCGCCGGAATGGTTGTCATGGTGATGGCCAGGGGTAATATTTTTTTGTGTAATCTCCGTAATTTCATTTTTACCTCTTTATTTTTTTAGATTGCTGCTTCTCCGGTTTCTCCGGTTCGTATCCGACAGACTTCATTCAATGGCAGGACAAATATTTTGCCATCGCCGATTTTTCCGGTTTTCACGCTTTTGATGATTGATTCGATTACCGTATCAACGATTGCTTCTTTGACAACAATTTCAAGTTTTACCTTGGGAACGAAATCAACCTGGTATTCCGCCCCCCGGTATACCTCTTTATGTCCCTTTTGACGTCCGAATCCCTTTACCTCGGAAATCGTCATTCCCTGTACACCGATCTTTGCCATGGCTTCTTTCAGCGCATCCAGCTTGAACGGTTTGATGATTGCTTCGATCTTTTTCATTGGGTTTGTTCCTTTTAAAATTTTTATTACGCTTTTGAGAACACCATATGTGATTTAATTATTGCCCTTGTGTCCTTATTGCAAAACAGATTTTGCAAAACAGGTGCCATTTGACAAAATATTTAACAACATTCTGATATTAAAGGATTTTTTAATTTTTGAAATAAATAGGGGTGATATTTAATTACATTTTTGTTAATTAAATATTAAACAAAAATGTAATTAAATTAATTTAAATCCAAATTTTGCAGAAAATTTTTTCTTTGTTTGATAAATGAGGTCGTTTTTGGGACTCTTCGAGAAAAACCTTTTCTGGGGATTAAAAAACAGGCTATCCTGAATTCATCGATTTTATGGCATCAGAACATGAACAGCGCATTATCCGGGCGGGCCACTTCCTCACCGCCCGCCACCCAGTCCCGTTTTCTGTCAAACCTTAGTGCAGCAGGCAAGATGATAAAACATGTCTGGTTGACGGAAA
>JBFLKI010000131.1:0-3549 GCA_040883135.1 Desulfotignum sp.
ACCGCCTGAATGTCCTGATGAAGCAGCAATGCCCGCTCCGGGCTCATGTCGGTTCTGGCCGTGACCCACTGCATGAACTTTTCCGGGTCCGAGGCCTGCTTGAGCATGGTTTCCCTCATGACGTTGAAGGTTCTGGCGCAGTTTTCCAGCAGCTTGTCCACGGTATTGAACCAGACAATGGTATTGCGGATGCTTTTCTCGATGGTGTCCATGACATTGGATTCAAACCGCCAGCGCTTGAGTTCCTCAAAGATCTGGTCCGTGCCCTCCTGGATTTCCTGTTTGAGCGTCTGGTATTTTTTCAGGGATTTTCTCGTGCCATAGAGCTGATCCCGCCTGTCCTGGTTGGCCTCATGGATTTTTTTGATCACTTCCAGAGACTCCAGAAACATTTCCTGTTTGGAGGCCTCATCCACCACCCCGTCCCCTTCATCCACATCCCTGAGGATATGTTTGGGGCGCATGGCCCGGCGTTCCATTTTTTTTCCGTACAGGAAAATGGTGTTCAGCGCGATGGGGCAGTTGAGCATGGCCCGCAGCACATCCCGTTCCCCCACCTCGATTTTCTTGGCGATCTCGATCTCCCCTTCCCGGCTGAGCAGCGTGACCATGCCCATTTCCTTGAGATACATCTTGACCGGGTCCGTGACCGAGCCGAACTCGAGTTCCGAGCGCTCTCTGACCACAGCCAAGGGGTCTTTTTTAGCGCCGGGGTGTTTTTTCCGGTGCTTGGTCTCCTGCCGGACCTTCTCTTTTTTTTCTTTGGGTTTCACCACGGACCGGCCTGAGGTCTTGGTGCCGCCGGATTTTTTGTCAGGGGTTTGAAGATTCACCAGGGTGATCCCCAGTTCCTGGAACTGTTCCACAATATCTTCGATCTGCTCCGGCGACGTCAGGCTGCCGGATATGGCATTGTTGATTTCAGTAAAAGAGAGTGTGCCGGATTCTTTCGCTTTTTCAACGAGTTTTTCCATTTCCTCTTTGTCGATCATCACACTCTCTTCGGATGTTATGGATTTATCTGCCATAAAACGCCTCCCTAAGGCTTACCGTTATTGACCATTGTATATCTGTCGGAGTTCCTGCTGTTTGAGTCTCAACAGCTCCATCAGGTCCGTGTCGCAGGATTTTTCCGCTTGTTTGATTTTTGCCGTCAGACTGCTGTCGCTTTTTCTTCGAATCCGGATGATCCGTTGAATCACGGCAGCGGCCGTGTCTGTAAAATTGTCGTTGTCATCCAAACCGTCGGTCATGGCCAGGGCCGCCACCAGTTCCCGGTCCTCATCGGTTTTCATGCCGCCCATGACCCGTGTGACAAAAAAATCCGGATCCGGGTCGGCCTGAATCATGACGTGCCCGATCCGGCACAGCCGGTCAGAATAAAAATGATCCAGCACATGGGAATCTTTGACCAGACCGATGATGTCGGGGCTGTGAAGCATCAGAGACAGCAGCTGCCGCTCCCGGGGGTCCGAGGCCCGTTCCGGATCGCCGGATGGGATGTCTGCAAAATTGTTCTGGGGGTGACGGCCCTGCCCCACCTGTTCTCTGACCTTTTCCAGGACCGCGGTTTCATCGATACCCAGGGTTTCGGCCAGATCCCGGACATGCAGGGACCGCAGCGCGCTGTCCTGGATGTCCGCCAGATACGGCACCATGTCCGCCAGCACCTTGGCACGGCCGGACACGGAAGACCCATGGGTCTCCATGGCCAATCCGCGCAGAAACGCCATCACGGACCGGGCCTTTTCCGCCAGTTTGTGAAAGGCGGCCGCCCCGTTTTTCATCACAAAGGTATCCGGATCTTCGCCTTTGGGCAGAATCAGGATCCGGGTTTCCACGCCCTCGTTCACAAAGGTTTTGATGCTTCGCTTGGCCGCGGCGATCCCGGCCGTATCCGAATCGAACACCAGGATCATGGCCGGGGCATATCCCTTGAGGATCCGCACGTGCTCCGGTGTCAACGCCGTGCCCAGCGTGGCCACGGTATTGGTGATGCCGTGCTGGTACAGGGTGAGAAAATCAAAATACCCTTCCACAATATGCACGACCCCGGTGGTGCGGCAGTGGGTCTTGGCTGCGTGCAGCCCGTACAGGATGCGGGTTTTGCTGTATACCGGGGTTTCAGGGGAGTTCATGTATTTGGGCATGGCGTCGTCCATGACCCTTCCGCCGAATCCCGCCACCTGCATGTTGATATCAAAGATGGGAAACATGATCCGGTTTCGAAACCGGTCATAGAACCCGGAACTGTTTTTTCTGGGCAGCACCAGACCGGAATTCTCGGCCGCCTTCCGGGATATACGCGCCTTTTTCAGAAACCCCACCACATCGTCCCACTGATCCAGGGCAAAACCCAGGTGAAATTCCTCCATGACGGCCGGGGTGATGTCCCGGTGTTCCAGGTACCGGCGGGCGGCCTGACCGGCCGTGTCTTTTTGAAGGTGTCGCTGAAAATGGTCCATCACTTTCCGGTTGATGCGGAACAGGGTTTCCTTGAGATCCTGGTGTTTTTTTGCGGCCGGGTCCAAATGGCGGGTCTCGATGGTGACATTGTATTTTCTGGCCAGCATCCGGGCGGCTTCCGGAAACGCCAGTCCGTGATATTTCATCACAAACGACAGGCTGTTTCCCCCGGCCCCGCACCCGAAGCAGTGAAAGATCTGTTTGCCTGGATTCACGGAAAAGGACGGGGTTTTCTCGGAATGAAACGGGCACAGTCCGAAATAGTTTTGCCCCGATTTTTTCAGGATCACGGATTCAGATACGATATCGACAATGTCGGCGGCGTGTAGAATCTCTGAAATTTTTTCTTCAGGAATAAACATCGCGTCAGGGGTATGCTCCAAAATGCCTTAAAAACGGTGTTGCAACAGTGCCTGAAAATAAGTACGTATCCGGTGGTTGTCAATGATCCGGATCCGGGGGTCACCCCCGGGTCGAGAGCAGTATGGCCTGTGTCAGGTCCAGGGTGCCCTCGTACAGGGCCCGGCCCGTGATCACTCCGGTGACTCCGTAATGTTCAATCTCCAGCAGACGGGTGATGTCTTCAATGGTGGACACGCCCCCGGATGCGATCACCGGAATGGACACCGCCTGGGCCAGGGCCGCGGTCTCTTCGATATTGGGTCCGGTCTGCATCCCGTCTCGGTGGATGTCGGTAAAGTTGATGGCTGCCACCCCGGAAGTTTCAAAAGCTTTGGCCAGGTCCACGGCCCTGGTTTCAGAGGTTTTGCTCCAGCCCTCCACCGCCACCATGCCGTTTCTGGCATCGATGCCCACCACGATCTTTCCGGGGAACCGCCGGCAGGCCTCTGTGACAAATTCCGGCCGGTACACCGCTTCACTGCCGATGATCACCCGGGCCACCCCCGCGGCCAGGTAGGTCTCAATGGTGGCCATGTCCCGGATGCCGCCGCCCACCTGAATGGGCACGGACACCTGGTCAAGAACGGCTTTCACGCTGTCGAAATTGACCGCGGATTTGGCGAACGCCCCGTCCAGGTCCACCACATGAATCATCTGAGCGCCCATGGATTCCCATTTCAC
>JBFLKI010000132.1:0-3472 GCA_040883135.1 Desulfotignum sp.
GTCAACAAACTGGCGGAAGTGGCCATTCACATGGGGCAGACCGCCATGTCGGACAAAGTGCTGGCCGCATTTGCCAATGCCCATCCGTTCCAGGATGCGGCCGGAGATACGGTCATGGCCTGGATGCTGCTGTGGCGGGCCGCCGTCGCGGCCCAGAAACTGGAAAAAGCCAAGAAAAAAGATCAGCCCTTTTACCAGGGGGTCATCCGATCGCTGCAATTTTATACCGAGACGGAACTGCCCGTGACAATGGGCCGGTTTGCGGCATTGCTGAACACCAGCAGCGCTGCCGTGGACATCGAAGAAACCATGTTCCCTTCATAACCCGTCGCAGGTAACATCCTGTGCCGGCATCCGGCCATACCCGGGCGCGTTGTGTCAATGTGCCCGGGTTTTTATTTTTTTCTTGTACCGGTCCCTGGTTTTGTGGTTCCATATCAACAAATAACTGCAACACACAACCTTCAGGGATGGGGATTATGAAAGAATCCAAGGCCGGAACCGGTCTGCTGGACATGAACCGGATCAATTTTCTAACCGTTCTGGATCATCTGGAAGACGGGGTGATGATTGCCGACATCAATGGAATCATTCATTTCTACAACCAGGCCCAGGCCAGAATCGACGGCATTTCACCCGACAATGCCCTGGGCCTCAAGGTGACCGACATTTATGAGTTGAGCAACCGCACCAGCATGATCATGCAGTGTGCCCGGCACCAGCGGGCCATCAAAAACCGGATCTTTTTCTACAAAACCGTGTCCGGCAGGATCGCCAACACCATCACCTCGGTCTATCCCCTGTTTGACAACGACACCATCACCGGGGTCATCTGTTTTGTCAAAAACTATGAACAGCTGCGCCAGTCCATGCCGATGACCAGCGCATCAGAATGCCGGTCCAGCCTGGGAAACGGCACCCAGTATACTTTTGACGACCTGATCGGCTCCAGCCATGATTTCATCCGGGTCAAGGAAACCGCCCAGAAAGCGGCCATGTCTCCCTCTCCCATCATGATTCAGGGGGAAACCGGCACCGGCAAGGAACTGTTTGCCCAATCCATCCACAATTTCAGCCCCAGGCAAAAGGAAAAATATGTGGCTGTAAACTGTGCGGCCATTCCCCATTATCTGATGGAAGGCATGCTGTTCGGCACCACCCGGGGAGCGTTCACCGGTGCCCTGGACAAGTCCGGACTTTTTGAAACCGCCCACAAAGGCACGCTGTTTCTGGATGAACTGCTGGCCATGCCCATGGAACTGCAGGCCAAACTGCTGCGGGTGATTCAGGAAAAACAGGTGCGCCGCCTGGGATCGGTCAAGGAGATTCCTGTGGATGTCAAAATCATCAGCTCCGTGAGCCGGGACCCCCGGATGGCCATCCGGGAAAATCGACTGCGTACGGACCTGTATTACCGGCTGGGGGTGGTGATCATCAAACTGCCTCCCTTGCGGGAGCGACGGGAAAGTATCGGAGAACTGACCGCTCATTTCATCGAAAAATACAACCAGCGCCTGGGCACCCATGTAAAGGATATTTCACCGGAAGTCCGGGAACTGTTTCAGATCTATCAATGGCCGGGCAACATCCGGGAACTGGAACATCTGATCGAAGGAGCCATGAACCTGGCAGGTCAGGAAAAAATTCTGGGCATGGATCCGTTCACCCCGGGTCTGGACACCCTGGAGCCGATGGAAAATCCGCCCGCTTCGGACAGTTCGGACCGACCGCCGTCGGAACGTCCGCTCAGCGATCTTTTGATGCCTCCCCGGACTTCCGCTCCGCCCGACCCTGCCCGGCCCCTGACACAGATCCAGACCGACCAGGAACGGGGCGCTGTATCAGACGCCCTTGCCGCCTGCAAAGGCAACGTAACCGGGGCTGCCAGACAGCTGGGCATATCCAGACAGCTGCTTCATTACAAAATCAAAAAGCACCGCCTGTGCCGGGCCGATTTTCTGCCCAGAAACTGAAAATATTTTTTCATATGAAAAATATTTTTCATCAAATCCCGCCCTAAAGAAAATATTTTTTCACCTTCCGGCCATAGCCATTCCACCTGTCTGCAAGGAAAAACAGGATGTGGGTCTGTCATATCAGGCGCTCCAGCCCATGACAAAACGGGATCCTGAAAAAAAAGATTATGGCACCAATCCTGCATAACTCAACAAGCAAAACAGTTGATCAGGACACATGCACCGGGCTGTCTGCATCCACGTGTCAGGCCCCCGGTACTCGAGCAAACCCGTTTCGATTTCAGGAGACTGCCCATGACCCGGCCCACGGTTTCAACCCGTCCCTTTGATCCCATGGTTTTCTGGGTATCCGCCGGCGTCACCATCGCTTTCGTGCTCGGATCCATTTTGTTTCCAGACCCCATGGCCACCGCGATCAATGCCGTGTTCAAATGGACCACCACCGTGTGGACCTGGCTGTATCTTCTCTCTGTGTTTTTTCTGGTCATGGGATGCTTTGTGCTCATGGGCCCTGCCTACGGAAATCTGAAACTGGGGCTGCCCCACGACCGGCCTGAATTTTCCGATTTTTCCTGGTTCGCCATGCTGTTCGGGTCCGCCATTGCCGCAGGTATCGTATTCTGGGGACCGGCGGAACCGGCGTATCATTACATGCGCCCGCCCCCTTATTTCGGCGGGGATCCCCTCACGCCGGCGGCCGGAGCCAACGCCATGACCTGTTCGTTTTTTCACTGGGGATTAAGCGCCTGGTCCATCTTCGCACTGCTCACCATAGCCCTGGCCCATGCCTGCTTCACCCAAAACCTGCCGCTGAAGTTTTCTTCCGCGTTTTACTATGCCATCGGCGACCGGATTTACGGCATCTGGGGAAAGGTCCTGGATATCTTTGCCGTGTTCGCCACCCTGGGCGGCCTTGCCACCACCACCGGATTTGTGGCCCTTCAGCTGTCCGCCGGGCTCAAATACCAGTACGGCCTGGCGCTCGGGCCGTCCAGCACCTACATCATTATCGGGGGACTCACCGCTGTTTTCACCCTGTCCGTGTACACCGGGCTCCAGAAAGGGGTGAAACTGATCGGAAATGTCAACATGTGGGTGTTTGTGGCGGTATGGTTTTTCGTGCTCGTGTTCGGCCCCACCATTTTTCTGGTGAACCTCACCGTCAACGCCCTGGGCCAGTACCTGCTGCATTTCATCCCCATGAGCCTGTTCACCGCACCCGGATATGAAGGCAACTGGATCGGGTCCTGGACCGTATTCTACTGGGCCTGGTGGATGAGCTGGGCCCCGTTCGTGGCGGTGTTCATCGCCCGGATCTCCAAGGGCAGAACCATCCGGGAGACCGTGGCCGCAACCCTGATCCTGCCGTCTTTAGGCAATTTTATGTGGTACGGGGTGGTGGGCGGTGCCGGCATCCATTATGACGTCACCGGCACGCTGGAAGCGCACGGGGTGGAAAGCGCCATTTTCGCCATCGCCCAGAACCTGCCGTTGAC
>JBFLKI010000133.1:0-7343 GCA_040883135.1 Desulfotignum sp.
ATTGAAGGAGAGGCTGCCGTGACCGGGAATTCACAACGGCCGAGTCTGCCGGTACAGCCAGGCGGCTACCGGTGCCTCCAGGTGTGAGGACAGGCGGTCACACACCTGTTGGTGATACCGGTCGATCCAGGATCTTTCCAGGTCCGTCAGGAGACCGGTATCGATCAGGCCCCGTTCAAAATGGCACCAGGTCAGATTTTCAAACCCCAGAAACCGGCCGAATTCCGTTTGGCGTGCATCGGTCACCAGCACCATGTTTTCCAGGCGGATGCCGTATTCCCCTTCCCGGTAGAGACCGGGTTCGTTGGTCATCAGCATCCCCTTTTCCAGGGCCGCATCCACGGGATGGGGGCTGATCCGGGCCGGGCCTTCATGGACACACAGGAAAAACCCCACCCCGTGACCGGTGCCGTGGCCGAAATTCATTCCGTTTTGCCACAGATACTGCCGGGCCAGGGTATCAATCTGAAACCCCCGGGTCCCTTCGGGGAAACAGGCCGTGGCCACGGCAATATGGCCTTTGAGCACCAGGGTGTAGTCTCTGATCTGCTGCAAAGTGGGCTCACCCAGACACAGGGTGCGGGTGATGTCGGTGGTGCCGGTCAGGTAATTGCCTCCGGAATCGGTGAGAAACATGCCGGCATTTTCCAGACGGGCATCGGTCTGAAGGGTGGCGGAATAATGACACATGGCGGAATGCGGGCCATACGCCATAATCGGGTCGAAACTGTTTTCCACGAAATCGGGCTGGGCCGCTCGCAGGCCGTACAATTTTTGTGCGGCACTGATTTCGGTCACCGGATCGTCGGGATCCCGATTTGACAGCCAGTACAGGAACCCGACGACGGCAATGCCGTCCTTGACGGCCGTATCCCTCAGATGCCCGATCTGAACCTTGTTCTTCACAGCCTTGAGCCGGGCCGCCGGGCTTGATTTCTCGATGATCCGGCAGGCGGGATTGATGGCGGATGACAGGCCGGCGGCGGTCATGTCCGGATCCAGCAGCACACGGGCAGAATCCGGCAGCCGTGCCAGGGCGGTGTCGATATCCGTGTATTCGGACAGATTTATACCATCCGCAGCCAGGGCCTCGGCCAGCTTGCCGTCCACCTTGTCCGGGTGGATGAACAGCCGGACCTGATCATGGGTCACCAGGGCAAAGGCAATGTTCACAGGGATGTTGGGGATATCGGATCCTCTCAGATTGAAGGTCCAGGCAATGTCCTCCAGCCCGATCATCATATGACAATCCGCCCCGGCCCGGTCCATGGCTTCCCGGATTTTCTCGATCTTGTCGGCCCGAGACCGGCCGGCAAAACGCACATCAAATTCCCAGGCTTTTGTAATGGGCATGGGAGGGCGGTCCTGCCAGAGGCTGCCCACCAGATCCAGATCCATGCGCAACCGAATACCACGCACTTCCCACAACCGTCGATATGTTTTTTCCTGATTCCGGGAAATCACCCGGCCGTCGATGGCCACCTCATCTCCGGAACACAGGTGATCAAAAATCCAGCGGTGACATTCAGGCACCCCTTTTTCCCCGGATCTGAACAACTCGAATTCCGATCCCTTCAGCTGGGCAACGGCCTGAAGCCAGTATCTGGAGTCGGTCCACAGAATGGCCCTTGTCCGGGTGACCACGGCCACGCCGGCGGAACCGGTGAATCCGGTGAGCCAGGCCCGGGCCTGCCAGTGGGCCGTGACATATTCACTCTGGTGGGGATCGGCTGAAGGTACCACCACAGCGGCAATTTGCCGCGCCGCCATCTCCTGCCGCAGGGCAGACAGTTTTTTCTCCGTTTTCACAAAAACCCTTCCTTGTTCTCTTGTTTACTCAAGTACTCGCAGCAGCCATGACATACACTGTTTAAAGCGGTTTCTCAATGTTTTTTCAGAAATAGAGGGGGATTCTGGTGTTGTAAGCTGAGTTTTATGCGATTATGGATTCCCGGCGTGGTGTCGGGATTGAATGTGGTTTGCCATTATTGTGACCACCGCCCCCATTTATCCACCGTGTCCGTATCCGACCATGGCGGCAAACCATTGCCCACCCTTCCCATGATCCGGGAATCCGGGAATTGACCGATCTGTGTGAAACATATGACGTTCTTTTGTGCAGCCATGAAATCCACAGCGATTTCGTGCTCGACCCGGAAAATCGTCACATTACCACCGCCACAATCTCAGAGGCGGCGGCCCGGCGGACCATCACCCTGATGGCACCGGCATTGAAAAGACGATCCGGATGAATTTTTTCTTGACTAAAAATCTGCATATTTCTATAGTTACACAATTTTCAAACTTAAGATGCTGGTTTCGCAAACCAATTACGGTTAACTTAAACAAAGGGAGTAGAAAATGAAAATTTTTTTGAAGTGTCTCACCGTTGGGATCCTGTCCATGATGATGTTTGCCGCACCGGGTTTTGCCAGTGACACGATTAAAGTCGCCAATGCCGGCGCGCTTTCCGGGGACCTGGCCCCCTACGGTATTTCCGCCCTCAGAGGCGTAGAGATGGCAGTTGAAGACATCAATGCCAATGGCGGGATTCTCGGCAAACAGGTCGAACTGATGCTGGGAGATGATGTGTGCAAACCGGAAGTGGCTGTCAACGTGGCCACCAAACTGGTATCGGACGGCGCTCAGATGATTGTGGGCCATGTCTGCTCCGGGGCAACCATCGCTGCCAACAAAATTTACAAGGATGCCAACCTGATTCTGATTTCCAGTTCCGCCACCAATGATGATCTGACTCTGAGCGGCGAACATCCCAATTTCTTCAGAACCATCTCCAATGACGGTGCCCAGGCCGCCTTGATGACGGATTTTGCCAAAAACACCCTCAAAGTCAAGAAAGTGGCCCTGATCCATGACAAAGGGGATTACGGCAAAGGACAGATGGAACTGGCCAAAGCCGCGTTCGAAAAAATGGGTGACGTGGAGATCGTCCTGTTTGAAGGGGTCACCACCGGTGCCATGGATTATTCCGCCATTGTCCAGAAAATAAAACGTTCCGGTGCCGAACTTGTCATGTGGGGCGGATATCATTCCGATGCCTCCAAAATCATCCAGCTGATCAAAAAGAAAAGAGTGGATACGCTTTTCATGGGTGCGGACGGTATCTACGGCGACAACCTGCCCAACCTGGCCGGGGAATATGCGGAAGGCGTCTATGCCACCGGTCCCAATGACACCTCCTCCAACCCCCTGCATCAGGCATTGACCAAAGAACACCAGGAAAAATACGGGGAAGATCCGGGTACCTTTTTCATTACCGGGTATACCTGCATGCAGGCGCTGGCGGTTGCCGCTGAAAAAGCCGGCACTGTGGAATATGAACCCATGCGGGCCGCCATGTTTGAAATCACGGTGGATTCTCCCATGGGTCCGATCGGATTTGACAAAAACGGCGACATTGTGGGTGCCGGTTTTTCCGTATACCGGGTGACGGACGGAAAATACCAGCAGGTTAATTAACGATTCATGCCTTTGAAAAACAGGAGCCAGATCCCGGACGGATTTGTGCTCCTGTTTTTGTCACCAGCACAACACCTTAAATTAAAGACGTTCAGGATGAAACAACATGCGTTGGATTAGTATATTACTGGGTCTGGCAATCGCCGGGATCATCGGTTTTTTCGCTGTCCGGGAATTGATCATGGACCCGATGTATTTTTTTGAGCTGTTCCTGGGAGGCTTGACCCGGGGCAGTATCTACGCGCTGATCGCCTTGGGATACACCATGGTGTACGGCATTATTCAGCTGATCAACTTCGCCCATGGGGAGATCTACATGATCGGTGCCATGACCGCCCTGATCGTTGCCAGCGTGCTGGGTATGTGGGGGTGGCACACGGCGGTGATCGTCATCCTGGCGTTCGTGTTTGCCATTGTCTATTCCTGTGCCTACGGTTTTACCGTGGAAAAAATCGCCTACAAGCCGTTGCGAAACGCGCCACGGCTGTCCGCACTGATATCGGCCATCGGCATGAGCCTGTTTCTTCAGAACTATGTGATGCTGGCCCAGACCCCGGACTTTCTGCCATTCCCGAGTCTGATACCCAATTTTAAATTCTGGGAACCCTTTGCCCACATCATCACTTCCGTGGAAATCACCATCATCATTACCACGGTGATCGTCATGATCCTGCTGGGGTTGCTCATCAAGTTCACCCGGATCGGCAAGGCCATGCGGGCCACGGCCCAGGACAAGGTCATGGCGGCCCTGCTGGGGATCAATGTCAACAATGTTATTTCCGCCACGTTTGTGGTGGGCTCTGCCACGGCCGCCATCGGCGGGGTTCTTATCGCCTGCCATGTGGGTCAGATCAATTTTTATATCGGATTTCTGGCTGGTCTTAAGGCTTTTATCGCTGCGGTTTTGGGCGGTATCGGCTCTATCCCTGGCGCGGTTCTGGGATCTCTGGTTCTAGGAATTTCAGAAAGCTTTTTTACCGGATATTTCTGGAGCGAATATGAGGATGTGTTCGCATTTTCCATCCTGGTGTTGATCCTGATATTCCGGCCGTCCGGAATCTTAGGCCGCCACGATGCCCAGAAAGTGTAATTTGGATTCAGGTGACAACTTATGCCGATTAAAGAACAACTCAAACAATCATTGATCATCGCCTTCTGGTTCATGATCCTGACCTTTCCCATCATGGTGATCAAGGTCAATACGATCGAGAACACCATTGTTTTCAGATGGTTCAACCTGCTATGGGTCGGTGTTCTCGCCTTTTTTGCCTCCCTGGTGTGGAACTATTTCCTGCGACGTACCGAAACCAGCAAAAAAACGGATATCGAAGATGATACTCCTTTGGTCCACCGGCTTCTGCAAAACGAACGGTTCCGATACCCATTTTTGGGACTGATGGCGGCCTTCTTCATTGCCTATCCGTTCATTTTTCCCATGTATCACACCTCTATCATGATATCGGCCCTGGTGTATGTCATGCTGGGACTGGGGCTCAACATCGTGGTGGGGCTGGCCGGGCTGCTGGATTTGGGGTATGTGGCCTTCTATGCGGTTGGGGCGTATGCCTATGCCTTGCTGAACCTGCATTTCGGGCTCAGTTTCTGGATAGTGCTGCCTGTTTCCGCACTGCTGGGCACCCTGTTCGGCGTGATGCTGGGATATCCGGTGCTGCGGCTGAGAGGCGACTACCTGGCCATCGTGACCCTGGGGTTCGGGGAAATCATCCGGATCGTTCTGGAAAACTGGGACGACTTTTCCAACGGGCCCCGAGGGATTTCCAACATACCGCCTCCCACCTTTTTCGGGCATAATTTTGGCCAGCAGAACACCATGATTTACATCTATTTCATTGTTATCTCCCTGGTGCTCATGACCATCTTTTTTGTGAACCGGCTGGAAAATTCCAAGATCGGCCGGGCCTGGATCGCTTTGCGGGATGATGAGATCGCGTGCCAGGCCATGGGAATTGACAAGTTCAAGACCAAGCTCACCGCGTTTGCCTTAGGGGCTACCTGGGCTGCCATGGGCGGGGTGATCTTTGCCGCCAAAACTTCCTACATCAACCCCATGTCCTTTACCATCTGGGAGTCCATCACCATTCTCTGCGTGGTGGTCATCGGCGGGATGGGATCGGCCGTCGGTGTCATTGCCGGGGCCCTGGTGCTGATTCTCCTCCCGGAATACCTGCGGGCCGTGGCGGAATACCGGATGCTGGTGTTCGGAGCGCTTCAGGTCATTGTCATGGTGTTCAAGCCGGACGGACTGATCAAAAGCGTTCGAAAAGTCTATACGTTTAAAACATCACAGGAACCCCAGTAGGAAAAAATAGCCCATGGAACCCATACTCAACGTTAAGAATCTGACCATGAAATTCGGCGGCCTCAAGGCCCTGGATGATGTGAACATTGCCATTGAAAAAGGGCAGATCGCCGCCCTCATCGGCCCCAACGGCGCCGGAAAAACCACATTTTTCAACTGCATCACCGGCATTTATGAACCCACTCTCGGGGGTGTGGAGATCACCCCCCCCGGCAAATCCACCCAGAGCCTGCGGGGACTCAAACCCAATTACGTCACGGATAGAGGCATTGCCAGGACCTTTCAGAACATCCGGCTTTTCCATGGCATGACCGTCCTTGAAAACGTGATGATCGGGCGGCACTGTCGCCTGTCTTCCGGTATCATCAAAGCCATGCTCAGGCCAGCCAGCCAGCGGGAAGAAGAGAAAAAAGCAGTGTATGACAGCTATGCAATTCTGGAAAAAATAGGCTTGGACAAGTATGTGAACGAAATGGCGGTGAACCTGCCATACGGGGCCCAGCGGCGTCTGGAAATCGCCCGTGCACTGGCCACGGAGCCTTTTTTACTGCTGCTGGATGAACCGGCCGCCGGCATGAATCCCCAGGAAACCAAAGAACTGGATGATCTGATTCTCTGGCTGCGGGACAATGAAGACCTGACCATTCTACTCATCGAGCATGACATGAAACTGGTCATGAGCCTGTCCGACTGGATCCATGTGGTGGATTACGGCAAGAAAATTGCCGAAGGTACCCCCAAAGACATCAAAGCCAACCCCGACGTCATCAAAGCCTATCTGGGAGAAGATTCCGACGATGCTTAAACTCACCAACATCCATACCTATTACGGCAATATCCACGCCCTCAAAGGCATTGACATCGAAGTGGAGGAAGGGGAGGTGATCTCCCTGATCGGTGCCAACGGGGCCGGAAAATCCACCACCCTGATGACGACCTGCGGGATTGTATCCGCCAAAAAAGGAACCATTGAACTCAACGGAGAAGATATCACGTATCTGTCTCCGGATGAGATTGTTAAAAAAGGGATCTGCCAGGTACCGGAAGGCAGACGCATTTTTCCCTATCTCACTGTGGCCGAAAATCTGGATATGGGCGCATTTCTTCGCAATGACAATGATAAGATCAAACAGGACCTGGAGTATGTCTATGAACTGTTTCCGATCCTGGCAAACCGGAGAAACCAGGCCGGCGGTACTTTGAGCGGGGGGGAGCAGCAGATGCTGGCGATATCCCGGGCACTGATGTCCAGACCCAAGATACTGCTGCTGGATGAGCCTTCCCTGGGCCTGGCCCCTATTGTTGTGAAACAGATATTTTCCATCATTGAAAAAATCAATCAGGAAAGCAGAACCACGATCTTCATCGTGGAGCAGAACGCCAATCTGGCGTTGAAAGCGGCCCACCGGGGATATGTCATGGAAACCGGACGGATTACCATGACAGATACCGGTGAAAATCTGCTGGCCAACGAGGATGTCAAAAAAGCCTATCTGGGAATTTAGGGTTACAGGTCTTTTTTCAGGTTGATGAATTCACTGCG
>JBFLKI010000134.1:0-4316 GCA_040883135.1 Desulfotignum sp.
GATATTTCAGATATATATGCCTACCTTTACAAGCATGCCGCCGATTCTCCCACACCGGCGAAATGCAAATAACTCACGGCAGTGAACAGGAGAACTATGATGAAAAAAGGACTGGCGGTTTTATTTGTATGTGCGTTCATGGCGGGATTTTACGCACCCGGTGTTCATGCGTCTGATGAATTGAAGGTGCTCAAAGAACAGCTGGAAACCATGAATCAAACCATTCAAACACTTCAGGAAAAAATCGTTGAGATAGAAAAAAAGAACGCTGAAGAGATTGAAGAGGTCGAATATCTCAACGACCGAATGGACAAGGCAGAACTTCACACGGCCACCGACAAGCTGTCCCTTGGCATCGAACTGAGAACCCAGGCCGATACCCTGCATTATTCAGATATGCTGGCAGCGCCGGCGGCAGTGGTGAATGCGTTCTTTACCCCGTATACATCCGGAGGATTCAACAATGCCACATTAACACAGATACAGCAACGCATCCAGAATATGGCCATGGCAGGGATGATCCCCCCCACCGATAAGTTTGATGCAGACAACGATGTGATACTGACCAATAAATTCCATGTGAACATGCATGCCAAGGTGAACGATCAGTTGAGTTTCTCCGGCCGGATGGCGGCTTATAAGGTATTTGGTGATTCCTCCGGAGTGAAGTTCAATCAGGGCAGTCTGGGCGATGTCACCATGGACGGCAACACATCCTCTCTGCCCCATGGAGATACCATGCGCCTGGAACGGGCCTATTTTGTTTACAACGACCAATGGAAAAACGTCCCGCTCAGCTTCTCGCTGGGACGTCGGCCATCCACCTATGGCCCTCCTTTGGAATACGCGAACTACAGCCTGGAAGCCGGATCGCCTTTGGGCACCATCATCAACTGGCAGTTTGACGGGGCATCCCTGAACTTTGGCCTTGAAGAGGTCACCGGCATCTATGGTGCGGCCCTGAAGTTCTGCTACGGTGTCGGTTTTGAAGGAGACTGGGGCAATTCCTATTCCCTTCAGGCAAGTCAGCCGGATGTTGACGACGTCCATATGTTCGGCTTCATCGCCACGTTGTTTGACGATGATTCCACCAGCGCAGTGCTCAATTACGCCCATGCCTGGGATATCACTGACGGATTCACCGGTCTGACGGTCATGCCGTTTACCGTTGCCAAGGATCCGGCAACCGGCCTGTATACGTTTGAACAGAACACCGGCGGATACATCAGCCGTATGCAGCCCAGCACCGATATCGGGGACTGGGATGCCGCATCCCTGCTGTTGAGAAAAAATTTATATGACACTTTTGAAAAGGATATCGACCTGTTTCTGGCCTTTTCCTGGAGTCACACGTCTCCATCACAGGTCTCTGCCAACCCGTTTTATGAAATCATGGGTCAGGGCCTGCTCAGTTCCAACGGAAATCTTGAAGATCATGACGGATACAGTATTTATGCCGGTGCCATTTTCCCCATGCCGTTTAACGCCCGGCTGGGCCTTGAATACAACTGGGGATCCAAATACTGGTTTAACTTCACCGGTGCTGAAGATTCTCTGGTTGGAAGCAAACTGGCCACCCGGGGCAGTGTCTATGAAGGGTATTATATCCAGCCGATTTTCGGACAAAACTTTTTTGTCAAACTGGGGGCCAGATATTATGACTATAAATACACGGGCAGCGGTAATCCGTTAGGGGCACCTGAAAAAATATCGGAATTAAACGCCCTGAACGCATTATTTCCTGTCGCCGACAAAGTATGGGATGGGTATTTGTCCGCGACGGTCAGATTTTAATTTTTCAAGCGATGATGTCCAGGGAGATGGCAAGTCTCAGGACGCTTTCTCCCTGGTCTCATTTTAATCATCAGGCCACCATCCATACCACCATCCCCACCAGGAGACAGGCAGCGATTCCCAGGGGAATGGTATACCGGAGAACAGCCCCTTCTCTGCCCACCGCCCCGACCATGGCGGTAGCCAGGGCCACCTTGAAAGGCGAAGAAATGGAGCCCAGTGAACACCCCACGGCCAGGGCACCGGCCAGCCAGGAGGCCGAGGTTCCCAGAAGCGCGGCCGCTTCCACCTGGAGCTGGCCGAACAGCATCAGGGATGCCACCCCGTATCCGGTCAGAAAGGTGCCCACCCAGCCCAGCAGCGGCACAAAAACCGGATACCATCCTCCGGTGAACTGCACCAGGCCCTGGGAGATGATCCAGGGTATGCTTCGGGCCGTGTCTAGATCGACAAATCCCGGGCCATACCCGGTATAGGAAATGACCTGGCCCATGGCACCGAACAGGGCCATGGCGGCAAAGGCCGGCCAGCTCCGTGACAGGCTGCCGGCGATCACGGTGGAAAGACGTTTTCTGGAAATCCGGTGCAGCACGGCTGTCAGAAAAAAAGCGGCAAATAGAAACAGATAGGCGGAAAAAAGCGGCCGGATCGTAATGGTATGAACCGGAATCACCTGGACCTGGAATACTGCCCGGTCAAAGGTCAGGTCCCGTAACATGGAAATGGAATTCACTGAAAACAGGCCACCGATCAAAAAGATAAACGGGGCCAGGTCTCTGACAATACCGGTTGGCATCCCCAACCGGCCCGGACCGCACCAGACGATCACCCCCATCACCATGACCCCGGCCAGGGCTCCGGACACCGGCAGCGCCCCCATCCAGACAATCGCCAAACCGGAAAAACCCAGCAGCAGCCCAACCCCCAGAGCGGGTAGGAATCCGCGCCGACCCCCGGGTGCTTTTTCAAAAAACAGGGGGGCGGACAGGGCCATGACCAGCACTGCGGGAATGGAGATCCAGGCGGCGGCCAGGCCCAGATCTCTGATCGGAAGACCAGTGACCAGAGACAGTACCGTAATGATGATGCCCGCCATTTCCAGGGACATGAGCCCGGCATATCCGATGATGGACAATGCCGCCGCCCCGTCAGGGGATACGCCGGCCGTCCGCAGCATGGGGGCCACCACCGGTTCGGCGATCACCCCGGTGCCTTCCATGAAATTGCCCACCCCGAAGGTAATCAGCAGGTTCCGGCCCAGACCGTCACCCGCCCCCTGACGGAACCAGGCCATGATCCGGCCCAGGGAACCGGTTTCGCTCAGCAGGGCGGAGAACAGAATCCCGCCCAGAATTACCATCATCAGCGGCAGGGTGGTGAACACGCCGTCCAGAGCCGACATCATCCCCACGGTCAGGGGGGTGTCAAAAAATCCCTTTGCCAGCACCAGGGCCCAGACAAGCCCCCAGACAGACAGTGCCAGGGCCGACTGCCGGAAAACAATGGCCAGCGCGGTCAGCAGCAGAACCGGTGTCCAGCTGAGAGCGAACAGCCCGGACATCATCCATTCCCGGTATCTGAGCCGCCGGCGGGCCGGACCGGGATCACGCCCTCAAACACCAGCCTGGCCGCGCCGGTTTTGAACAGATGACCGGTTGATTTGTCCCAGAAAATGGACAGGTCCCCCCCATCCAGCATCACGGTGGCTCGGTTGCCGGTCCGGCCGGTGAGATGGGCCGCCGTCAGGGCCGCACAGGCGCCGGTGCCGCATGCCAGGGTCATGCCGGCCCCCCGCTCCCACACCTTCATTTTCAATGTCTGGTTGTCCATCACCTGGATGAACTCCACATTGGTTTTGGCCGGAAAGCGGGAGTGAATTTCAATGGCCCGCCCCTGCCCGGCCACATCCAGCCTGGAGAGGTCCTCCACAAATACCACGGCATGGGGATTGCCCATGCCCAGGGCCGTTACCGTCATTGTTGAGCCGTCCGCCATATCAATGGGTTCCTCGATGGCATTCTCTTTGTCACAGACAAATGGCACATCTCTGCAGGACAATACCGGCGGCCCCATATCCACCGTCACTGAGGTCACCCGGCCAGATGCATCCACCATCACTTCAGGTATGACCGTACCGGCATCGGTCTGGACCCGGATCTGTTTTTTGTCGAGAATTTTTTTCTCATACAGGTATTTTGCAAAACAGCGCATGCCGTTGCCGCACATATCGGCCCGGGACCCGTCCGAATTGTAGATCACAAACCGGATGTCGTGATCTTTTGAGTGTTTCACCAGGATGATGCCGTCCCCACCGATGCCGAAATGCCGGTCGCACAGCTTTCGGCTCAGTTCCGGATACGGCATGGCTGATTCAATGATCCCTTCCCGGTCATCCATGACGATGAAATCATTGCCGATCCCTTCCATTTTTGAAAACCAGATCTGTGTCATCTCCCCCATCCTTCAGACAGGGGTCAGGCTTTCCTTATTGTCGTTATTGTGGCAATAACGACAATAAGGAA
>JBFLKI010000135.1:0-10363 GCA_040883135.1 Desulfotignum sp.
ACAGATCGCATCCCATGCTACCTGGTCGAAATCGTCTTTGTAATCATCGATGTCCACGACAACTAAGCCTGATATTTCGCCGGTTGGTATCCCGATTGCAGCATCAGGATTGTTTTCCCACCATATTTTTATAGTAGCAGGGTCAGTGCTGGCATCCTTAAATCCGTTCGGGGTCATAGGTCTTTTGTTTGAAGCGTTGCAGGGAAAAACAGGTAAGCCCTTTTCGGCATAAAATAGGGCCGCATCCAAGCATGAATTGAAGACGTCGGCATCAAAATTCACTTGATATTTCGTCCCGATTGTGTCACATTGTGATAGTGATTCAACGCCTGTTTCCTGGATGCCCTGGTCTTTCCCACCAGGGTTTTCTTTTGAAGTCATGGTTACACCGTCCTTTACTGTGAAAGTCCGCTGTTAATCCAATCCAGAATATCCTCTGCACGATACCGAACATGACGACCGAGCTTAACGAATCGCGGGCCTTCGCCCATCATCCGGGCACGCTCAAACCAGGCACACGATTTTCCCACGTAGGCAGCAACTGTTTTTTGATCCATGAGAGCGGGCAGGGTGACGGTTTCTTTGATTTTTTCCATCGATACATCCTTTATTTAAGGTGTTACAGCTCATTATTAGGGAGGTATTGACAGAAAAAGGGTAGGGTGGTAGTAATAGACAGAACGGGCTGCTCGCTTGTTCTGACTGGTTCCCAACCAGTTTTCCATCCCAGACACCACGGCGGCCACCGGGTGTCTGGGCCTCTCTAATTACTTAAAGACTATACATATCAAAAAGATGTTAGTCAAACTAATTAAAGCCTTGAATTGTCATAATTCAGGATAAGATATTGATATTATGGGTTATAATTTTTTTGATCAGACAATTAAATATCTTGTTTTCTTTTCAATAACCCAAAAAAAGATAAAAGTCATGCAGATTTTGCTTTGAATTCGACTATGGAAGCTATCGGTTCGGGTAAGTTCTTGACCAGCCTTTCAAGTTTTTCTAATGCCTCTCGCTTCTCATCCAGGAAATCATATTTCTGATAGTGTCTCGCTTGAATTCCACCCATACCGTGGGACAGCAGATGGGACAGAACGTCAAACGATACCCTGTACGGTTTTGCAGCCAGACGGGTTTCAATAGTGGCCCGGATTGTGCCAGCGGTGAACTTACCATTTTCAAGCTCGCCGGCTTCATCCATTTTTGTGCATATGGTTTTAACCTGATCCCCCAGGTAGCTTGAACCAATGGGATTCATACCCCCATCACAAGAAAATATATAGGGACCGACTGTGATCCTGTTGATCGCATCCATAACAGCGTGAAGGAGCGGAACTACATGCCGCCGGGGTTCTGATCTCCGGCCCTTATTGTCCATCACAGTCATGGTCCGGGAGTCAGGGTCGATGTCCGTCATGGTCACCCGTGCAAGCTGTGCCTGTCGTTGCCCGCCAGTTAAGACGTGCATCTGCAGCAATGATTTGGCCGGTTCTGGCAGTTCCCCCGCATGATTCCAGTACGCTTGAAACTCTTTCACAGACAGCGCCCGGTCTTTGGCATTGGATGAACCTTTGATTTTTCTCATGTCCCTGGCCGGGTTGTATGATATTTTCATCCTGCGCATTGCTGCCGGAATTGAGGCATCACCCCTTGAATTGATCGCTTCAGAATAGGCGGTGCGGATATAGGAACGAATCTTGTCAGCTTGCCGAGGTTTTCCGTCATTAACTATTTTTGCCACGACATCCATACAGTCATCTAGATCAACTATGGATACAGATTTTTTCCATATCTTTGGGAAGGCATCCCGGATATGCTTGTGGATCTGCAATCTCACCGCCTTAGCTGATTGTTTGCCCCGGCTGTCCAGTAGTGAACAATACGCTTCCAGCAGATCCCCGAATGTGTCCGCCTGGATCTCGTGTTTGTCCGGTCTGGGATCTTGCCCCTGCAACACCATGCCTTGATAGTTTTCAGCAGCTTTACGTGCCATAGCAGGGGTCATGGTGGGATATTTGCCGATGGTAATGCGTATCATCTGTCCATCAACTCGGCCCTGGAAGAAAAAAGTCTTTGCTCCCGATGGCATCACCCGCAGTGCGAACCCTGACAACTTCTCATCATAATATATTGTTCGTTTTTTCTTCGGCTTTATTTTTTCGATCTCAGTTTTTATAAGATTGACCCTGGTAGCCATCTTTTTTTTAGATTGTGCTGAATCTTTACCTCTGTTATTATCCCTCATGTTGATCTCCTTTGAATCTCTCTGGTGCATCACCGGTGCATCAGATTGGTTCGGGATTGTTAAAACTACTTAATAAAGGCAATATCATAAGTACCTGGAAATTAAAAGACTTTGTTGGTTATTAAAAACTAATAACGCTCACAGTTTAGGACTTAAAATCCCTCGGTGCAAAGCACTGTACGAGTTCAATTCTCGTCCCAGGTACCAACAAACAAACAAAGGGTTTTGGGGCTTTTTCCAGGACCCTTTTTCCCTCTTAAAAAAATATCTGGTAAATCTCATGGACAAAATTCAAATCAACGGCGGCAGGCGGCTTGAAGGCGAGGTAACGGTTTCCGGAGCCAAGAATGCCGCCCTGCCGCTTATCGCATCCGCCATTCTGGTGGACGGTACCTGTGAATTCTACAATGTACCCCATCTGATGGATATCATAAGCATCAAGCTGCTACTGGAAGATTTAGGGGCCAAATGTTCGTTGGAAGACCATGTCATGGCCGTGGACGGGTCCGGAATCCACAAAATCGAGGCGGAGTATGACCTGGTGCGCAAGATGCGGGCCTCCATTCTGGTGCTGGGCCCCCTGGTGGCCCGGTTCGGCCATGCCAAGGTATCCATGCCGGGCGGGTGCGCCATCGGGGCCCGGCCTGTGAACATGCATCTGACAGGCCTGGAGGCCCTGGGGGCGAAAATTTCCATTGATCATGGGTATATCGAGGCCAAAGCAGACCGGTTAACCGGCGGGGAGATCTATTTTGACACCCCGACCGTGACCGGCACGGAAAACCTGATGATGGCGGCAACCCTGGCAAAGGGTCAGACCATCCTGAGGAACGCGGCCAGGGAGCCTGAAATCGTATGCCTGGCCGAGGCCCTCAATGAGATGGGGGCACATATTTCCGGCGCCGGATCTCCCATCATCACCGTCGATGGCGTGGACAATCTTCATCCCGCCAGAGTCACGGTGATTCCGGACCGGATTGAAACCGGCACCTTTATGGTGGCGGCGGTCGCCACAAAAGGGGATGTTCGGATCGTGGGGGGCAACCCCGAGCATATCGGCGGGGTGATCAGCAAACTCAAGGCCACGGGCGCTCAGATCGACAGCCTGCCCGGGCAGATCCGGGTCCGGGGGGGGGATGCCGTCAAAAGTGTGGACATCCAAACGCTCCCGTATCCCGGGTTTCCCACGGATATGCAGGCCCAGTTCATGGCGTTGATGTGCGTGAGCCAGGGCACCAGCATGATCCATGAATCCATTTTTGAAAACCGGTTTATCCATGCCAATGAACTGATGCGCATGGGCGCGGAGATCACGCTTTCCAAGTCCAACCTCGCCATGGTCAGAGGGGTGCCGGAACTCCAGGCGGCCCCGGTGATGGCATCGGACCTGCGGGCCAGCGCGTCGCTGGTGATTGCCGGGCTCATGGCAAAAGGCACCACCATCATCTCCCGGGTATACCACATGGACCGGGGATATGAAGCCATGGAGGAAAAATTTTCAACGTTGGGCGCTGATATGACGCGGATCAGATAAAGGTATCAAACAACAACCTGGAGGAATGCGCATGTGAAGGTATTGTCACAGCCGATCATCCCTCCGCTGATTCCTGTGTTTCTGGCCATAACGACGGGAATCCTTGCCGGCAGTGTGTCCTGTCTGCCCGGTCCGGTCTGGGCGGTTCTGATTCCCGCTGTGTCTGTTTTCCTGTGTTTTCCCGGCCTTGCCGGCAGAAAAAAAATGATTTTCTGGTTGTGCCTCGGGTTCGGCGTCTGGTCGGGATATCACAGTTTTTTGATTCATTCTCCCCGCCTGCCGGACGGTCATATCTCCCATTTTTACAACCGGCGCGACATCGTTCTGACCGGGCAGGTGATCTCTTTTGCCCGGCAGTATCCGCATAAAACGCGAGTCACGGTGAACTGCCGGACAGTTCAGGCGCCCCGGGGCAGTAGTGCTTCTGACACGCTTGCCGCAAAAGGGCGCGTGTATTTGAATCTATACGGGACATCCCAAAGCCCCGTCAAATTCAACGACCAGATCCGTTTTCCCGGCCCGGTCCGTCCGATCCGGAATTTCGGCAACCCCGGGGCCTTTGATTACCGTACGTTTCTGAAACGCCAGGGTATTTTCGGTGCCGTTCATCTCAATGTCAACAAAATTGAAAAGATCAAGCATCCACCCCCATCCGTCTGGACCTTGGGGATTCAGGGACTGGAAAATATCCGGAACCATTTTTATGCGTTTCTCATGAGCCGCCTGGATCACCGGGACGGGGCTCACGTGCTGGCCGCTCTGGTTACAGGCATCAAGCACAGCATGCCCCTGAAACTGCGGGATCAGTTTGCCAGAGCCGGCACTTCCCATCTTCTGGCCATTTCCGGTCTGCATATGGGAATTCTCTGCCTGATCTTTTTCTTTGTTTTCTATCGGCTCCTGTGGCTGTTCCCACAATGGATGGTAACTGCCAGAGCCCGGAAAATCGCCGGTCTGCTGACCCTGCTTCCCCTGGGCATGTATCTGATTTTTTCCGGTTTTTCCCCGTCCACTCAGCGGGCGTTTATCATGATTGCCCTGTTCATGACTGCGTTTGTCATAGAAAAGCAGACCCATCCTTTCAACACCCTGGCCGGTGCCGGTATTGTTATTCTCCTGATCGATCCGGCCGCATTGTTTTCCATTTCATTTCAACTGTCGTTCACCTCGGTGCTGTTCATCATCGCGGGCATGAACGCCATGAAAAATTATCCGGGATTTCGACTTCCCGCCATCTCCCGATTCGCGGGATCCATCAGCGGGATAACCCTGCTGGCGGGTCTGGGAACGTTTCCACTCATTGCCGGATATTTCAACCTGGTATCCCTGGTCCAGATCCCAGCCAACCTGATACTGGTGCCGATGATCGGGTTTGTATGCCTGCCGGCCGGTCTGATAAGCCTGATGATCTGGCCTCTGGTTCCGGATCTGGCGGCCTGGCTTTTGACCGGTGCGGCCCAACTGGTGGAATGGTGCACACGGTATGTGATGTGGCTGACAGAAATTCCCTATGCCTGGTCGTATGTGCCGGCCTGGTCGTGGCCGGACATTTTTATGGCATATCTTGTTCTGGGCGCTGTGTTCTGTGTGTTGAATTTTAAAAAAACGCTGCCGGTCATGGCCGCAATTATCATTGCCATCATGGGAATCTGCGGATTCCGGATGGTCATGCCTGCCAGGCCCCCCAATCACATGACCGTGACAGTGCTGGATGTGGGACAGGGGAATGCCGCACTGGTTCAGACCATTGAAAACAAAACCATTCTGGTGGACGGCGGCGGATTTTCCGGTGGCACCGGGTTTGATGTGGGCCGGTATGTGGTGGCCCCGTTTCTGTGGCATCAGGGAATCACCGCTCTGGACATGGTGATTATGACCCATCCGGATACAGACCATATGAACGGGCTGGTGTTTATCCTGGAAAATTTCCAGGTCGGGACCCTGGTCAAAAACCCGGATATCAGCTCGCATGAATCGTTTGAACGAATCATGGCCGCCTGCCGCAGAAAAAAGATCCCCATATTCATTCCCGGGTGTGATGAAAACCGGATGGGCTGGGAAAACACCCGCCTGACCTTTTTTCAGTGTAATTCCCTGGCTTCCGACGGGAACCCCAACGACAATTCCCTGGTATTCAAACTTACCTGGGATGATTTTTCCATTTTTTTTCCAGGCGATATCCTGTCCGGACGTGAGAGGCGGCTGGCTGAGGACATGACCCATCACCTGTCGTCGACCATCCTGCTGGCCCCGCATCATGGCAGCAATTCATCGTCCACCCGTTTGTTTCTGGACCGGGTGGATCCGGAAACCGTGGTCATTTCCTGTGGATTCACCAACCCCTACCGGTTCCCCCATCCCGAGGTGATCCGCCGGTACGAACAGAAAAACATTCAGATTTTCCGTACCGACCGGCACGGGGCCGTGACCATCACCTCAAACGGCAGGAGCTATAAGATGGTCCCATTTAATTCGGATTTCTGAATTTCATGAACGAAAATGACCGGAATCCGTTACCGGGCGGGTTTCAAACAGTCGCCTTTTGAGAATTTACAGAGTTCCGGCGCTTGTAATACTTGATAAACGGGACAATCACCTTGTTTTTGTTCCCTCCGGACACATCATAGGTGATGCTGACGATGGGAACTCCGGTGGTTGCTTCCAGCCGGGCCGCCATGGCTTCGGTGATCAGGCCGGGACAGCAGAAGGCCGGGGTGGTCTGCACCAGAAGTGCCAAATCCGGATGTTCCTGAAGGATATGGTGGATTTTCAGAATATTGTCCATGGATTCGCCGGTATGCTCCGGCTGGATCCCGTATTGCCCCAGCACATCTTCACCTGGTGTGAGTGTTTTAAAATCCGATTCTCTGAGCAAGGGTTCAAAATAGGGGTAATACTTTTTTTCCATGGTATTCATGGCGGTGAGCAGGGCTTTGTTGGAAATCAGGCTGAAATATTTGCCCTCTTTGAACCATTTTCTGAAATAGGATCCGGCAATGATTTTCACGTATTTATAGTACGGGGTGGTGATCACCTCACCCCCTTGGGCTTCGATATAATGGATCAGGTCCTGATTCATCACATCGTTGTCCCGGACATACAGATCCCCGAAAATCGCCACTTTGGGCCGGGAGCCCATATTTCTTGTCCTGATCTGATGAAACAGTGGAATGGCTTTGGCCAGTGCCTGTTCCTTGGACCCGCCTGTGGCAAATGCCTGGTTGATGATCACCAGGGCCTTTTCCATCACGCGGTTGGTCTCCCCCGCATTCACTTCATAAGGCCTGATTTTGCATCCGATGCTTCTGAGCAGTCCGCCGAACATGTAGGCAAAATAGGCATTGGTGGAGGCTTTGAAAGAGATGTCAAACAGGGAAAGCTCCCCCAGGTAGATCCCGGATTTTTCAAACCCGTTTCCTTCCTGCTTGAGAATCTGCTGGATGTGATAGGGATACATCCGGATGTTGCAGGCAATATCCGACCGGTTGAGCCACAGCACGGCATCGGCCGGATCAATGTGGTGTTTTTTGACTGTGTAAATAAACCCGGCCGCCAGCGCATTCAATGGAATACACTGGCCGGTGTTGGTGAGCAGGCATTTTTTAAGGGTTTCCGGGGTTTCCTCGATCAACAGCGCCGGATATCCTTCGTTTTGAAAGGTGGAAACGATCAATTGTCCTGTGTATGCATCCCAGTTGGGAAAAACGATGGTTCTGTCTCCAGGCCGGTCAAAAAACAGGGGGGAAAAATCCAGGGACAGGGCAGACGGACGAATGGTGGCCTGAAAATGGTTGGTAAACGCCCGCACCGCCGACTCGATCCTTGTTTCATATCCCACACTGGAGTCGTGCTCATCCAGTTCCAGCACCAGATATGGCTTGTTGGATCGCTCCATGATCTGCTTGAAGTAATCCACGCCGAACGCATCCGGAGAACATCTGAAAGAGGTGATATAGACCGGATACAGACCGTCTGTCAGGGCAGCGGCATAGGCGCATTCCAGGATCCTGGCCGCATATTTCCAGTGGATTTCCTCCAGCAGCGGACGGATGGGGGACAGATCCAGATCCGATGTGTCCAGCATATCCTGGAAAAAGGTCTGGACCCCCATTTTTTCAAATATCTGGGGAATATGATGGTTCATGGTATCGGACAGCACGGTGTAGGGGCGCCCCAGCAGCAATACCTTGACACCGTCCTTGTCCCGGGCCTGATCCTGGAAAATAGCGGACAGTCTTGTCTGTTCATTTTTCCTGAATTCCATGGCCCTGTCCCAGGCGGCATGGATATCGAAAAAAGACATGGCATGATCCTGCATCACCGGTTTCAGCGCCCTGTACAGCGCCATTTTGGTGTGGAAACTGGTATACAGATACCTGATGGTGGGCATGATCAGCCGGTCTTTGGCCCGGTCATCCAGGCAGGCCAGTACCGACGGGGTGAACTGGGTGTAATAGCAATGCTGGCGCCGGATCCCTTTCTGATGGGTTTTTTCTTCAAAATAAAATGGCAGAAACACATAAGGCGTTTTTTTCAGAAGATGGGTCACATGGCCGTGCAGGGCCATGACCGGGGCGCAGAATTCGGCTTTGGCCAGGGTTTTCCCCAGAGCCACCGGCTGTTTCAGGTGACGACTGACCATGGTTCGGATACCCAGGAGGGAAAAGAACGTCTCCCAGAACGCCAGGTCTTCAAACAGATGAAGGGCCGCGGGAATTCCGATGGTCGGGGATCCCGGACCGGGTGTTTCCTTTGAGACAAGACGAGTTAAAGGCTTTCTCAGATTTTTCATGCTGTACCGGGTGTCCGGGGACACCCGTTTTTGAGTCTCATAGTCCCTGCCGCACAGAAATCCGTATGCCTGAGGCTGTCCGTCCACATCAGCGATGGTGATTTTGCAGTGATTGCTGCATAACTGACACACTTCCTGACGGACCGGAATGGTTTTCTTCCACAGATCAAACCCTCGGAACATGGAATGTTTCAATTCCTGTTCAGCAGCCAGCAGGGCAACGCCCAAAGCACCGGTCAGATGGCAGAACTGGGACACATGGATCGGCTTCTGCAGTTTCTGTTCAAACGCCGCCACCAGGGCCCGGTTTCGGGCCGTGGCCCCCTGGAACAGGATGCAGCTGCCGATGTTGCCCACAGTGGCCACTTTGGTCAGGTAATTGTCTCTCACCGAATGGAGCACGGACGCCAGAATTTCCCTTTGATCAAACCCTTCGGCAAAAAAGTAGTTGATGTCCCGCTCCATGAATACCGTGCACCGGTCACTGGAAACCGGTGATGAAATGCCTTCGGCCCGGTCCGAATATTCAGACAGAGGACATGACAGTTTCTGGGCCTGCTCCTCGATGAAGCTGCCGGTGCCTGCCGCACACACGGTGTTCATCACCGATGCGGTGACACGGCCGTTCTTGAGCAGGGTGAATTTGGCATCCTGCCCCCCTATCTCGATGATGGTATCCACATCCGGATTCAGATTCCCGGCGGCTGTGGCATGGGCTGTGATCTCGTCGGGTTCGAGATCCGCACCGATCACCCGGCCGCTGATCCGGCGGCCGGACCCGGTGGTGCCGCACCCGGCAATGGTCACGTTCAGCTGATTGCAGGCAATCCAGTCATCCATGGTCTTGAAAACCGTCTGTACCGCCTGGACGGGTCTGGAAGCGGTTTTGGTATAACACCCGATCACCGGCACCAGGTCTTTGGTGATCAGAAGGCTTTTGGTGCTGGTGGACCCCACATCCAGTCCCAGAAACGCGCCGGACAGGTCCTCCCGGGAAGGGTCGGTATAAATTTCCACCTCAACCCCGTCAGTCAGATATGTCTCAAAACAGGTGACATCCGGATAGTCAGACAAGACAAGAGACAACGGGGGATACCGGTAGTTGTCTTTTTTAACGGTATCCGTGAAAAACGCCTGGGGGGAATCAAAGGCACGGGCGCCCATCTTTTTGCTGTGCATCTCATCGGACAGACACAGGGCCGCACCTAAGGCCCCGTAGACCCGGGCACAATCATCAATGGTCAGTGCCACATTCAGCAGCGATTCCAGATACCGGGTCACGGACCGGTTTAGGGATACCCCGCCGCAAAAAATAATTTTTCCGGTAAATATGTTTCCCTTAAACAGGGTGTTGGCGATGTTTTTGGCCAGCCCGTAGCACAGACCATCACAGATCTGATCGATGTTGTATCCTTCCTGCTGGGCATGAATCAGATCGGTTTTGGCAAACACCGCACACCGGGTGGCGATGTCGGGCCGATCCTGCCGGTTGTTCATGGCATGTTCACTGATTTCATGGGAGCCTTCGAGATTCAGTCGCCGGGCCTGCTGGTCCAGAAAACTGCCGGTACCTGCGGCACAGGAGGTATTGTGACGGGCACCGGTATAGTTGCCGGTGTCGTCAAACAGACTTAGGGAGAACTTTTCACCGCCCACATGAAGCAGCGCATCAAACGATTCTCTGTGTAAAAATTTGGCGGTACGGATCAGGGCGACCTGATCGTCAACCCGTTCATGACAGAAAATAAACCCCGGTGACGCATCCGTGACGGCCACATGCGTCACCGAC
>JBFLKI010000136.1:0-2841 GCA_040883135.1 Desulfotignum sp.
ATAGGTTCCCGCCTTTAATTCCTCCAGTTTGTTCTGGGCCAGATGAACCGCTGTGGTCAGATGTCTGCTTTTGTAATTGCTTTTTATCACCATGGTGGTCATGGCAGTGACAGCCATCAGCCCGATGGAAAAAATGGCAAGTGCACACAGCACCTCCAGCAAAGTGAATCCGCTTTGGTTTTCATACGTGGGTTGGGTCATTCATGCACCGCCGTTACGGGTTGATCGGTCCTTTCTTCAGTCGCCCCGCAATGGAGGCGGTTATCTCAAGCCACTGCCCTTTCGAATTTTGAAGCGTGATGGTTGTATTCGTCATGGTCCCCGTCGGTCTGGCATATACCGGATTCCGGGTGACAGATTTCACGTCGATGGCGTCTTCCGCCAGGCGGTTTACTGCTTTTTCGAGGTCCCAGGTACCGGAACCCGTCGTTTTATCGCCTTTTTCCACGTCATACGTATCGGCAGTCACATCAAATCGAATCCGGTACTCCCGGTTCAACGACGCGGCCCGGCCCCGGGCATAATTGATGTCGGTCATGACCTGCCGGGCCGCGGAGTGAAGCCGGAAAGCGGGCAGGCTGGCAAGGATATTCGGCACGGCAATACCCCCCAGAATGCCGATCAGGGCGACAACGACCATCAGTTCCACAAGGGTGAAACCGCCGGCCTGGTTGTTTCGTGGATATGAAGATTTCAATCCGGGCATATACGGTTTTTCCTCCATGAGTTAACAGGAAACCGGATCTGATTGAATTCAACATACGGAAAACCGGGTCAAAAATCAAGAAACCGGGTCCTAAATTTTTTGCCGAACTAGACAAACAACGCTTGACTTTTGCCGACAGTTATCTATAATTTGCCATTCAGCCATTGAAAACGGCTGACGGATGGTTTTTGCCGTAAGGGGTCTTCACGAACTCACAGGTGATGACGCCCCAAAGCAGACAGTTTTTTTTATTTTTTTATTACAGGAGAGCGCCGACATGGCAACTGGTATTGTAAAATGGTTTAATGACTCAAAAGGGTTTGGATTCATCGAAGTTGAAGGTGGTGGAAAAGACGTGTTTGTCCATCACACAGGAATCAATGCAAGCGGTTTTAAATCCCTCAGTGAAGGGGACCGGGTGTCATTTGATATCGAAGAAGGTCAGAAAGGGCCTTCTGCCAAGAATGTGACGGTGCTCTAAAACACTTCTTCCAAGTGTTCTTTAAGACATACCTTGCAGACTGATTGAAAAGTTCCTGGATCTCGCTGATTCAGGAACTTTTTTTATTCTCTGACAACCTTGCCAGAGAGCGTTTTTCCATGCCGCCCGGCAGGACATAGTCATCCCATTGAATTACCCATGTGTTTGTCAGGCTGTCGGTGATCTCCACGCCGGCACCCGGGCTTTTCAATGCGTAGAGGATCCCGGAAGGCGCCAGCAGAGGGGCTGCCAGACCAGCGAGACGATCCAGATCCGCCAGTCCCCGGGCCAGAATTCCGTGAAACCGTCCGGCAGACTTCCCCTCATTGTGAAGATCATCCACCCGGCCATGGACCGCCTCGATCCCGTCGATTCCCAGCATCCGGATCACATGCCTGAGAAAATGGATTTTTTTCCGGGACTTGTCCATCAGAACCATCCGGATCTCCGGATTCAGCAGCTTCACGGGCAACCCCGGAAAGCCGCCGCCCGTGCCCATGTCCAGGAACTGTCCGGACCGGGTATGAATATACGGCTGAATGGCCACGGCATCCAGAAAATGTTTCCGGGCAATATTTTCCGGACCTTTGATGGCGGTGAGATTGACATGCCGGTTCCATTTTTCCAGCTCGGCTGCATGGCAGGCCATCTGCGCCACCTGCAGGTCGGTGAGGGCAATCCCCAGATCCTGGCTTCCCCGGCGCAGGGTGACGCAGAAAATATCCGTCCAGATGCTGGGCATTGGATTTAAAACCGTTTCCAGGGCCTTACATAGACTTTCATGCCCGTTTTTTCGACAAAATCCGCCATGAACTGTTCCGCTGTCTTCAGCTCGGAAAAGGTGCCGATCCTTACCAGGTGCCAGGTCACATTGCCGGGACGGGTCAACTTTAGAATCCGGGCGTCATACCCCAATACCCGCAGTTCTCTCAATTGCTTCCGGGCGTTTTCCTGGACACGGAACGCGCCGGTCTGAATTTCATACGCCGGATCCTCTGATTTTTTTTCAGGGGCTCTGGCAACCGGTGCCGGGCCTAATTTTTCCAGCTGATTTCTGGCATAGGCCTTTTCTGGATCCAGTTTTACGGCTTTTTCATAGGCGGCCCGGGCCGATTCCGTGTCTTCAAGCTCCAGATACAGATCCCCTTTCAGACAATAGGCCGGATAGTAATCCGGCACCAATGCCAGGGTTTTTGTAATATCATCAAAACTCTTGTCATATTCCTTGAGTTCAGCCCAGCAGATGGCCCGGTTGAAATAGACATAATGGCTGTCCGGGGAAAGCGCGATCTCCATGTCATAGTTTGCAATGGCTTTTTCGTATTCCCCTTTGTAATACCAGGCCACGCCCAGATTGCTGTGCAGCCCTTTCAGATCCGGGGTTATCTGCCTGGTCTTTTCAAAGTCCAGGATAGCCGGATCGTACTGAGACAGCTTCATGTGGGCCACGCCCCGATTTTTATAAGCCTCCGGGTTGTCCGGGGAAAGCGCGATCAGTTCGGTGAACGCCTGAACGGCCGCCTCGTAGCGGTGCTGTTTCAAATGGTCGATCCCGGTTTCAAACAACTGTTTTTCCTGGGATGCAAACACACTGGCGCTCAACAGACAGACAAACAGACAAACGGCGATGACTTTGTATCGTATCATGGCTCTC
>JBFLKI010000137.1:0-19233 GCA_040883135.1 Desulfotignum sp.
CCTATTGTGGGGGACTGTAAAACCACGCTGGAACATATTCTGGCGCTCATGGAAAAACAGACGCCCCAAGACCTGACCGTGGACCGGGATGCCTGGCTGGCACAGATCGATCAGTGGAAACAGACCATGCCCCTGAAATATGAACAAAAAGCCGAGGTGATCAAACCCCAGTTCGTGGTGGAAAAGCTGTGGGAACTCACCGGCGGCCAGGCCATCATCACCACGGAGGTGGGTCAGAATCAGATGTGGGCGGCCCAGTATTATCATTTTGACCGGCCCAATCATTTCATCACCTCGGGCGGTTTGGGGGTCATGGGCTTCGGCCTGCCGGCAGCCATCGGCGCCAAGGCGGCCTGTCCGGACAAGATGGTGGTGGATGTGGCCGGGGACGGATCGATCCAGATGAATATCCAGGAATTGATGACGGCCGTGGAACACTGCCTGGATGTCAAGGTCGTGATTCTCAACAACCGGTTTTTGGGCATGGTGCGCCAGTGGCAGGAATTGTTTTACAACAAAGCATATGCGTGTACCAACATTGAAAAGGCGCCGGATTTTGTCAAACTGGCAGACGCATATGGGGCCACCGGCTTCCGGTGCACAGATCCTGCCTGCGTGGAAGAGACTCTCAGAAAAGGACTGGACACGCCCGGCACTGTGATCATGGACTTTGTGGTGGAAAGGGAAGAATCGGTCTATCCCATGGTGCCGGCCGGTGGCGCTATTACGGAAATGCTTCTGGTATAAAGGAAACAGCCATGGAAACCAGCAGATATCTACTTTCAATTCTTGTGGACAACGAACCCGGTGTGCTGTCGCGCATTGCCGGCCTGTTCTCCGGCAGAGGGTTCAACATCGACTCGCTCAGCGTGGCCACCACCGATGATCCGGAGGTGTCCAGAATCACCATGTCCACCACCTGTGACGCTCAGACCATTGAACAGATCAAAAAACAGCTTCACAAGCTCATCAACGTGATCACGGTGAACGACCTCACCGAAAAAAAATATGTGGAGCGTCAGCTGGCGCTTGTCAAGGTGCATGCCAAACCGGAAAAGCGGGCTGAAGTCCTGCGCATTGTGGATATTTTCCGGTGCCGGGTAGTGGATGTGGGGCACGCCCACTATACCATCGAAATATCCGGAGACAGTGGCAAGCACGAGGCATTTCTGTCATTGATAAAACCCATGGGAATCATAGAAATCGCCAGTACCGGGGCCATTGCCCTGGCAAGGGAAGCGGGGAAATAACATGGAACCCAATATATTTTTATATGACACCACCCTGAGAGACGGCATGCAGGGGGAAAATATCTTTTTTTCTCCGGAAGACAAGGTGAAAATCGCCAGGCGCCTCGACGATGCCGGCATCCATTATATCGAAGGGGGCTGGCCCGGCTCCAACCCCGGGGCGGCTCGTTTTTTCGAACTGGCAAAAAATATCACGTTCAAACAGGCAAAGGTGGCCGCGTTCGGTGCCACCCGCCGGCCGGGCACTGCCTGTGACAAAGATGCCAACCTGGCAGCCCTTATCGACTCCGGTGCGCCGGTCATCACGATTTTCGGTAAATCCTGGGATCTACATGCCACTGAAATCATGAACAGCACCCTGGAAGAAAACTTGGGGATGATCAAAGAAAGTGTCGCCTACCTTCTGGATCAGGGACGGGAGGTGATGTACGATGCCGAGCATTTTTTCGACGGCTATAAAGCCAATCCGCAATATGCGCTGGATACGCTGGAAGCGGCCCTGGAGGGCGGTACCCGGACGCTGGTACTGTGTGATACCAACGGCGGGTCCCTGCCCTGTGAAATCGATGACATCATTCGTTCGGTCAGGACGCATTTCAAAGACCGGCCTGACATCTGCTACGGGATTCACACCCACAACGACTGCGCCATGGCTGTGGCCAATGCGGTCAACGCCGTGCATGTGGGTGCCACCCTGGTTCAGGGCACTGTCAACGGGTATGGGGAACGCTGCGGCAACGCGGACCTGACCGCCATCATCCCGATTCTGGCCGTGAAGATGAAAAAAAACTGTATGTCCGAAGACAACCTGAAAAAAATGCTGAACCTGTCCCGGTTTGTGTCTGAAACCGCCAATATGCCGCCGGTCAACTCCCGGCCTTTTGTAGGGAAAAGCGCGTTCGCCCACAAGGGCGGGGTCCATGTGTCCGCCATCATGAAAAACCCCAGGGCATATGAACACATGGATCCGGGAAAAGTGGGCAATGTGCGCCGGGTCCTGGTATCGGAACAGTCGGGAAAAAGCAACATCATCTACAAGGCCGAGGAACTGGGCGTGGATCTGGGGGATGATACCATCAAACAGCGGCAGATTGTTGCTTCCATCAAGGACCTGGAAGATGACGGGTTCGAGTTTGACGCAGCGGAAGGCTCTCTCAAGCTGATCATGGAAAAGCTGACGGAACAGTACAAAAGCTATTTTGACCTGGAATCCTTCCGGGTGGTGGTGGAAAAGGACAAGGAGCGGCCCTGCTACTCCCATGCCATGATCAAGATCCGGGTGGGCAAAACCACGGAAATCACCTCCGCCGAAGGGGACGGTCCGGTATCGGCCCTGGACAATGCATTGCGCAAGGCCTTGTCCGCCATGTATCCGCAGATCGATGACATGTATCTGGTGGATTTCAAGGTCCGGGTCATTGACGGGTCCGAAGGCACCGACGCCAAGGTCCGGGTGTTGATCGAATCCCGGGACACGGACAATATCTTTTCCACCATCGGGGTGTCTGAGGATATTATCGAAGCCTCCTGGCAGGCGTTGTCCGACAGTTTTCAGTACAAACTGTCCCTGGACCATCAGAAAAAATCATAACATGTTGAACATAAACACTTTTGACATAACCAACCATCAAGGACAGGATCATGAACGACGACAAACGCATCATCATCTTTGACACCACCCTTCGCGACGGGGAACAGTCCCCGGGAGCCAGCATGAATCAGGCAGAAAAACTGCGCATTGCCACCCAGTTGGAGCTGCTTGGGGTAGACGTGGTCGAAGCCGGTTTCCCCGCGGCATCGGACGGGGATTTCGAAGCGGTCAGAAAAATTGCCGGGAGCCTGAAAAAAGCCCAGGTGGCGGCTCTTTGCCGGGCCAATGAATCCGATATCCGCCGGGGTTGGGACGCCATCAAGGATGCCGTCAATCCCCGGATCCACACCTTTATCGCCACCTCGGAACTGCACATGAAATACAAACTCCAGATGGCGCCGGCGGAGGTGCTGAAAAAAGCCGTGGAATCGGTAAAACTGGCCGCCTCTTTTACGCCCAACGTGGAATTTTCCGCCGAAGACGGATCCCGGTCGGATCCGGATTTTCTGTGCACGGTGTTTGAATCGGTCATCGACGCCGGTGCCACGACCATCAACCTGCCGGATACGGTGGGATATGCCGTGCCTGAAGAGTTTGGGAAACTGGTTGCATATGTGATTGAAAACACCTCCAACATTGACCAGGCCGTTCTGTCGGTGCACTGCCATAACGATTTAGGTCTGGCCACGGCCAACACCCTGGCAGCCATCCAGAAGGGCGCCCGTCAGGTGGAGGTCACCATCAACGGCATCGGGGAACGGGCCGGTAACACCTCCATGGAAGAGGTGGTGATGTCTCTGAAAACCCGGCCCAATTTCTTCAGCCATACCACCCATATTGATACCACCCGGATCTACCCCACCAGCCGGCTGGTGAGCATGATCACCGGCATTCTGATCCAGCCGAACCGGGCCATCGTAGGGGCCAATGCCTTTGCCCACGAAGCCGGCATTCACCAGGACGGGGTGTTGAAGAACCCCATGACCTATGAGATCATGAAACCGGAAACAGTGGGCATTATCAAGAACAGCCTGGTTTTAGGCAAACACTCCGGCCGGCACGCACTGGCCGCCCATATCCAGGGCATGGGATACAATTTGTCCGAAGAAGAGGTCAACATAGTCTTTCAGAAATTCAAAAACCTGGCAGACCGCAAAAAACAGATTCTGGACGAAGATATTGAAGCCCTGATCAATGAAGGGGTGCTCAGAACCCCGGAAGTGTTCAGCCTGGAATATATTCATGTGCTGTCCGGGTCCACCGTGTTTCCCACGGCGTCGGTACAGCTCAAGATTCACGGCCGTCTGGTTCAGGGCGCCCTGGAAGGCACCGGCCCCATCGATGCGGTCTACAATATCATTTCCAAGCTCACCCATACCAAATCCGAGCTGCTGCGGTTCACCATTTCCGCTTTGACCGAAGGCACGGACGCCCAGGGGGAAGTAACGGTAAGACTCAAGGAGGACGGTATTGTCGCCTTAGGCAAGGGGGCTGATCCGGATATCATCACGGCTTCGGCCCTGGCCTATATCAACGGCCTTAACCGCCTGGAATATCTCAAAGCCAATCCTCCCAAAGAGGAAGCCGTATTATAATCACTGGTTCGTCATTTGCTGGCCCGGTATTTGCTATGTATCGGGCATGGCAACTGACATCACATCCATCACAGGAATTGTTATCCCGGCATCCTGGGATACTGCCGGTACGATTATAGGTACCGCCATCGTGACTTTTGATGAAGATATTGTCACGGTGGCGGACACCTTTTCCGGAAGCGCACTGATCCCTTATCTGCGGAAAACCGTCACCGTTATCGGACAGATGCAGATACAGGACTCTTCGAAAACCATTCATGTGCGGGAATTCAGCGTACTCGATCCAGGCGAAGCCGCCGGACAAACAGTGATTGACAGATCCGGTTGCGGCTGTTAATACTCCTTTCAAGACTGACGACTGTTTCCATGCCTGACGGACCGAAGGTTTCAGGGCATTGAGCACAAGGACCATCCTTCATGAAAGAGATACTGGTATTAAGCAGCCGGTCCGGTGATCTGGACATGATCCAGTCCCGGAACCCGCGGATGAAAAATGTGTACGAAAATATCCGGTCCGTAGCCCCCACCATAGCCACTGTGCTGCTGCTCGGCGACACCGGCACGGGAAAAGGCATGACCGCCCGGTTGATCCACTGGCACAGCCAGCGGCATGACAAGCCCTTTATCGAAGTGCACTGCGGCGCCATTCCCGACACCCTGATGGAAAGCGAACTGTTCGGGCATGAAAAAGGGGCGTTCACCGGCGCGGACCGGAAAAAACCCGGAAAGTTTGAAATCGCCATGGGCGGCACCATTTTTCTGGATGAAATCGGCACCATCACGCCGTCCGCCCAGATCAAATTGCTGCAGGTACTTCAGGATGGGGTTTACAGCCGTGTGGGCGGGGATGCTCCCTTGAAAGCGGATGTCCGGATCATTGCCGCCACCAACGCGGACATCGCGAATCTGATCAGAACCGGACAGTTCAGAAAAGACCTGTATTACCGTCTCAACGTATTTCCCATCGAGATCCCGCCGCTTCAGGAACGGCTGGAGGATCTGCCGGAGCTGATCGACGTGTTTCTGAAAAACCTGAACATCAAATACGGCAAACAGATAACCGGCGTCCACCCATTGGTGATGGAACGGTTCGAACGGTATGACTGGCCCGGCAACATCCGGGAGCTGGAAAATCTCCTGGAACGGGCCTGTATTCTGGAACAGACCACGGTACTCATGCCCCAGAGCTTTCCTCTGGATACCATGCCGGACATGGATGATCCCGGGCCCGGCAGCGACCCCGGCACCCCGATATCCCGGGCCAGACAGAATGCCGTCGACCGGTTTGAACAGGAATATCTGACCACCCTTCTAAATCAGACCCGGGGCCGGATCGATCAGGCAGCCGCTGTTGCCGGCATCACCACCCGACAGCTCAACCGGCTGTTGAAACGCCATCAGCTGAACAAAAATGCCTTCAAGCCGTCCAAAGACACGTGATGTCCTGAAAACCTCATCAATCTGTTTTTCAGGACATCACGTGTCTGGTTACAATTTACCCAATTATGCGGAAAACCCATCTTCGGGCATCTGCATGATGGCGGGGATATTGCCTTTCAACGCGTCCATTTTTCCCAGGGTGGCCGGCAGAACCCACTGAATAAAGTATTGTGCCGTGGTCACCTGTCCCTGATAAAATGCGGCGTCTTTTTTCTTTGCGGCCGCGATTTTGGGCTGGGCCGTGACGGCCCGCCACAGTTCCAGCCAGGCCATGACCACATCTCCCGTGACATCCAGGAACGGATGGGCCACGGCAAATGCATCCAGCACTTTCTCGGACATGGCGGTCATGCCCATGTGCATGGCGGTTTCCCCCAGCTTGTTCACAGCCTGCTCCACTCTGACCGCCATGTCCGCCAGTTCGGGAATTTCCTTGGCTGAGGCAATGGTCTGGTTCATCCGGGTCAGAAGATCCATAAACGGTTTGCCTTTCTTCAGACCCAGCTTTCTGCCCAGAAGATCCATGGCCTGAATCCCGTTGGTGCCTTCATAAATGGAAGTGATCTTGCAGTCCCGAAGCAGCTGTTCCTGGGGATATTCCCGGATGAAGCCGTATCCACCGTATACCTGGACGCCCTGGGTACACACCTCAAATGCCCGGTCCGTGATATAGCCTTTCACCACGGGAATCAGCAGTTCGATCAGTCCCTGGTACAGATCTTTTTCAGATTCATCCGGTGCCGTCACCACCTTGTCGAAACAAAGCGCCGTAAAGTACATCAAAGCGCGCATACCATCCACATACGCTTTCATGTGCAGCAACTGGCGTTTGACATCCGGATGATTGATGATGGCCACGGGTTTGGGATCCTTGTCAAATATCTTTGTCAGGTCCGTGCCCTGGATTCTTCCTTTTGCATAATTCACCGCATTGATATAGGAGGCGCTGGCAAATCCGAATCCCTGAAGGCCCACCCCCAGGCGTGCCTCGTTCATCATCACAAACATGGCCTTCATGCCTTTGTTCTCTTCTCCCAGAAGCTCTCCGATACAGTTGCCTTTGGAGCCGAACGCCAGTGCCGCGGTGGCATTGCCGTGGATCCCCATTTTTTCTTCCAGCCCGGTGCAGGTCACATCATTGGGCCCGCCGATGGTGCCATCCCCATTGACCCGGTATTTGGGCACCAGAAACAGGGATATGCCCTTGGTCCCGGCGGGCGCCCCTTCAATGCGGGCCAGCACCGGATGAATGATGTTTTCCGTCAGATCCTGATCCCCGCCGGAGATGAAAATCTTGCTGCCGGTGATGGAAAAGGTGCCGTCTTCATTGCGTTTGGCTGTGGTGGTCAAATTTCCCACGTCGGATCCGGCTTCCGGCTCGGTCAGGCACATGGTGCCGGCCCATTTGCCGGTATACAGGTTTTTCAGATATTTTTTCTTCTGGTCTTCGGTGCCGAACTCTTCCACCAGCTTGCCGGCCCCGTGGGTCAGGCCCGGGTACATGAGAAAAGCACAGTTGGCGCCGGTAAACAGTTCCCCGGTCGCCATGGAAAGCACCCGGGGCATGCCCTGGCCGCCGAATTTAGGGTCATCACACATGGCAACCCATTCCCCTTCACAAAACAGGTTGTAGACCCGGTGAAAAGACGGGGGAATCGTGACGTTTCCGTTTTTCAGGGAACAGCCGGTCTCGTCCCCTTCCTTGTTGACGGGCAGCAGCTCTTTGACCGCCAGGTTCCGGGCCTCGGAAAGCACCAGATCCATGGTCTTCTTGTTAAAATCCTGAAATCGCTCGTGGGATGCCAGGTCTGAGGCGCTGAGCATTTCATGAAGGACAAACTCCTGATCTCTTCTGTCGGCAATGGATTGTGCCATGTTATGCTGTCTCCTTGAAAATGGTTTTATTAATTTGTGGATTGTTTTTTTATGCCAAAGGCAATCATCTCAAAAATCATGGACAGCCGCTGGTCTTCCAGGTCTGTTTCAGGTTCCCGGAACAGGCCGGACCAGGCTGCGGAATGAACGATATCGGCAAACAGTTCCGCCATGTCCCTGGCCGGGAAGGACTTGAACACCCCGTCTTGAATCCCCTGGTCAAACAGGTTTTCAAACAGCCGCACCATGCGTTCGTGAAGGCGGTTCACCCGTTCGTTGAGGCGGGGCATACCCACGCTGTCGATATTGCTTCTTTCGGAAATATAGATTTTCACCACATCCTGGTTGTCTCTGTAAAACCGGGCCTGGGCCTTGAGAGACGACAGAAGCCGGTCTGTCACGCTCAAATCCTGCCTGTGGGCAATGTCATATAAAACCCGGCCCAGTTCATGGACCCGCTCGATCACCAGGTCATGGTACATCTCTTTTTTTCCGGGAAAATACTTGTAGATGGTGCCCAAAGGATACTGGGCTGCTTTGGATATCTGTGCCATGGTGGTGTTGTGAAATCCGCCTTCGGCAAACACGGCCAGGGCAGCGGCCAGGATTTCCCGGCGCTTTCTTTGGTCATCCCTTTCTTTTCGGGTCATCGGCGCCATTTTTGAACTCTTTGTTTCATTTTTAGAATTACTATTCTATAAACAGAATAAATGTTTTTGTCAATATCTGTTTTCAAACCGATCTGCGATTTATTGAAGTTTGATTGACTTGCCCACGATCTGTTTCGTTTGTCCGAGCGCCCCTGTTGGACAGCAACCTTGCCGTCTCTATTTGACCAAACCGCCCGAGATAACCCCGTGACACCGGCAGGCCGTGGCCACCAGACATCTGCCGCGGTGCCGGGAAATCCGGTCCGCCAGCGCACACAGATCAGCCGGCGGATATCCCCCCACCCCCGGCCCCAGCTGCCGGCTCTGAATCACAAAGGGGACCATCTGTGGAAAATTGAGTTCAGCGATCACCCGGAACATCTCTTTTTTTCTTGGTTTGCCGGTCACCGTGCACCTGTCTTCCGGTTCACTGCAGTTGGGGGGACACAGAAAATCGGCATAACTGACATAGATCTGATTATCAGTTCCGCGAACGGGATGAGGCAGGCGGGCATCGATGGTTTCAGGCAGGAGATAAGATAACAGCCGGCCTGTGCCCAGTGTCAGACAGCACCATTCCCAGGCCAGATGAACCGGCACGGCCGGTACCACCCAGTCCGGTTGCCGGTTCCGGGTCATTTCCCTGAACAGAAAATCTGCCCCGTCTCCGATTACGGTGGTGCATCCCAGCGCGGCAGCTTTGTCAAGACACGACTGATCCCGGTCCACCAGGGTCACGTCAATTGCCGGTTTATTCTGTTCGAGCATCACCCGGGCCGCCCTGAGCCCGAATCTGCCGCTGCCGATGATCCACACCTGTGTCATTTTTTGGTTATCCTATGAATGGATTGTATTTGTCAATGACGGTCCAACCCGTGACGTGCACACAAATAATTCAGTCATTGTTTTTTATGAAAATTCGAGCTAAGTGTTTAGTCAAGGAGGAAACTGCCATGCTCGTTGTTATTTCACCATCAAAGACCCTGGATTTTGAGGGCCGATCATACCCGGAACACACGATCCCTTTTTTCAAATCCCAGGTGAGCCAACTGATCGATCACATGAAAACCCTGTCTGAAAAAGACCTGGAAACGCTCATGAAGATCAGCCCCAAACTGGCGGCTTTGAACCATGACCGGTATCAGCGTTTTCAACTGCCTTTCACAGCGGATAATTCACGCCAGGCACTGCTGGCATTCAAGGGAGATGTCTATCAGGGGATACCGGTGGAAGAATATGGTGATTCCGACCTTCAGTTTGCCCAGGCCCATCTGAGAATTCTTTCGGGCCTGTACGGCCTGCTCCGGCCCCTGGATCTGATCCAGCCGTATCGGCTGGAAATGGGCACACGTCTGACCGGTTTGTGGGGAAAAAATCTGTATGAATTCTGGGGAAATGCCATTACAGACCGGCTCAACCAGGAACTTGAACATGCCAACAGGGCAACCATGCTGATTAACCTGGCTTCCAATGAATATTACAAGGCGGTCAGGCCCGATCATTTGAACGCACCAGTGCTGCACGTCCATTTCAAGGAAAAAAAGAACACCACCTTGAAAGTCATCGGTGTGCATGCCAAACGTGCCCGGGGACTGATGGCCGATTTTATCATCAAACATCGGATCAGAGATCCGGAAGAGTTGAAATCATTCACCCGGAACGGGTATGCATGGGCTGGGGCATACTCCACTGACACTGAATGGGTGTTTGCCAGGGAATAAAAAGGGGGTCACCCGGCACTGTCTGAATCCGATCCGCCGGTATCCGGTGTGGACATATGCTCATTTAATCCGGCAGCCAGGTCTGCCGGGGTCAGGCCGGGAAATGCCCGGTCCAGCCGCATCACAAATTCCCTGTGATCCCGGTGTCTGCGGTAGGCCGGTTCTCTGGGGGGATGTTTCAGATACCTCTGCATGGCATCCAGGTCTGCAGACACAATCAGGGAAGCGGTGTAATACGCCAGGTTTTTTGACCGGTAAAGGCTGGTGCCACCTACCTTTCGGTCTGCCAGCACCAGGTCGGAAATCCCGTCCTGATAGATACCGGTCATTCCTGAAGCCGCCAAGCCCTGGATCAGGTAGCGGTTGCACCGGTTGAACAAACCCTGGATACCGGCAAATCCTCTGGCCGGCAGGGCCATGGACACTATGAGCGTGCCGGGATCCAAAAACACGGCGCACCCTCCGCCCCTGCGGCGGTACACCGGAATCTTGTCCGTGGCGCAGGCAGACAGGCATATCTCGGTTTCCAGGCAGGTGCCCCGCCCGGCCACCACTGCTGGAAATGGAAACCGATAAATTGAAATGCCCGGCTGACCGGTCTGATGAAGCCGGTCAAGCAAATCCCGGTCAAACACATAGTCTGAGACCGGAAAAGTGGAAGCCGGGCCGGGTGGTGTCAATTTTGTTTTCCCTCCATCATGGTCGTTTTTTCATCAGGTGAACGGATTCATTTCTGGCCGTTTCCGCCGCCTCCATAATGGCCTCTGAATAGGTGGGATGAGGATGGATACTCACGATCAAATCTTCCAGGCATGCCCCCATTTCGATGGCCAGATTACCCTCGGCAATGAGTTCCGATGCGTGCTCGCCGACGATACCCATGCCCAGGATCCGTTCGGTGTCAGGTTCGGACAGGATTTTCACAAACCCCTGGGTCCGGCCCGCACTTTTAGCCCGTCCCAGGGCCGTGAGGGGAAACTTCCCCACGGTCACAGGGATGCTGTTTTCTGTTGCATCTGTTTCAGTGAGCCCTGCCCAGGCGATCTCCGGGCGGGTGAACAGCACTGCCGGCACACTGACATTGTCGTAAGCAGATTTTTTTCCGGCAATCACTTCCGCCGTCACCCGTGCCTGGCGGACGGCTTTATGGGCAAGGGCCGGACCCGCGGTCACATCGCCGATGGCAAAGACATGGGGCAACACCGTCCGGCACTGATCATCCACGGGAATCAGGCCCTTGTCGTCCACGTCGATGCCCAGGGCAGCCAGTCCAGGTCCGACGTCGCAGGTCTTCGGCCCGTGGCTGCCAGGACCTGAGAAAATGCAGCAGTGACCTCACCATCCTGTGTGGCGATCGTCACTGAAAATCCATCATCCTTCCGGGTGATCTGCGTGACCCGGGAATCGGTATGAACCGCATCGAACTGTTTTTCACACTGCCTCACCACCACCTGAACCAGGTCTTTGTCCGCTCCGGCCAGAATCTGCGGGGCGAATTCCACCAGGGTGACCCGGCTGCCCAAGCCCGCATAAGCCTGCCCGATCTCAAGCCCGATATACCCCCCGCCGATCACCAGCAGGGAGGCCGGGATTTCCGGCACCATCAGGGCCTGGTCTGAGGTCCATATCCCTGAATCTGAGTCTGCTGACAGTTCTTCGGGCAGTTCACTGATCCGTGATCCCGTAGCGATCACCGCATATTTGAACCGCACAATGGTGTTGGCCCCATCCACATACACCTGATGCGGCTCAATGAACCGGGCATGGCCTTGGATTTTTTCGATATCCCGGTTTTTCACCAGACGGGTCACCCCGTCTGACAGATCATCCACCGTGGACCGGATATGGGCGGCCAGGACTTTGGGATCAAACCCGATTTTCTCGCACACAATGCCCATGGATTTCGCCTGCCTGACACTGTCGGCGATGTTTGCCACATGAATCAGGGTTTTGGAAGGGATACATCCCCGGGTGAGACACACCCCGCCCAATTTGTCAGCGGCCTCCACCAGCACCACCTCCTGCCCCAGATCGGCGGCGGCAATGGCAGCAGTGTATCCGCCGGGGCCGCCGCCGATCACCACCACATCGGTATCATAGATCATCTCTCCTACCACCATTGCCGCACCTCATCTGTTTTGGTTCACGTATGGGTTGCAAACACCACGGGATCTTCCATCATGGCCTTGAGATCTTTCATAAAACGGGCCGCCTGGGCCCCGTCCGTCACCCGGTGATCAAAGCACAGTGTCAGGGGCAGCATCTGCCGGATCACGATCTCGTCATTTCTTACCACCGGTTTTTTCTCCATCCGGCCAAGGCCCAGGATCGCGGTTTCCGGATAATTGATGACCGGCACGACATGGGTGCCGCCGATGGCCCCCACGTTGGTCACGGAAAAGGTCCCTCCGGTGAGATCCTCCCGGGTGATGGTTCCCTCCCTGGCCGCCCGGGCCAGGTGTCTGATCCGGTACCCGAGCGCGGCCGTGCCGAGCCGGTCCGCATCCCTGATCACCGGCACCACCAATCCCCTGGGGGTGTCTGCCGCAAATCCGATGTGATAAAACTGCTTGTGGATGATCTGCATCTGGTCCGAATCCACGCTGGCGTTGAATGCGGGATATGATTTCAGCAGATGGGAGACCGCCTTGATCACAAAGGCCAGCAGGGTCAGACTGGCAGGTGTTGCCGGATCTTTTTCAAATTCAGGGTCAGTGCCCAGACGCAGTTTCGGGTGGTTGTTATAGGTCTGCCGCAGTTTTTCCAGTTCCGTTACATCGATTTCGTCCATATGGGCCACATGGGGTACCAGGATGGATGATGTCACGGTTTTGTCGGCGGTTTTCCGCCTCAGGGACCGGATGGGAACGGTTTTTACCGGGCCCTGTTCTGAAAAATCCGGCAACGGGGCGGTCACCAGAAACGGAATGCCCGATACCTGCACGGTCTCATCAGATGTCGTTGCCGTTTCCGATGACTTCTCAGACTTGTCAGTGTCGGGCTGCCTATCAACCGCGGCCAGGTCCTCTGCCGTCACACGCCCCCCGGGACCGGTGCCCGATACCTGATTGATGTCGATATCCATTTCCCGGGCCATCCGGCGCACCGCCGGCGCGGCAATGGCACGCGCGACGCGTTCCGCATCGCCAGAACTTTTGGACCTGTCACCGGCTCGGGAGGCTTCTGTCGCGGGGAGATCCGCATCCTCTGCTGTCTGGATTTCCACCAGCACCTGTCCCACCTGTACCATCGCCCCGACCCGGGCCCCCAGCCGGTGAACCGTCCCGGTTTTCGGAGAAGGAATGGTCACTGCGGCCTTGTCGGTTTCCAAATCACACAACGGGTCATCTTCCTGAACCGCATCCCCTTCTTTGACGTGCCACTCAAGCAATTCTCCTTCCTGGATACCCTCACCCAGGTCCGGCAGTTTGAATGCATACATAGATTCCTCCTGTCCAGCCGCAAAAGTCAAAAATTCAGGGTTTCCACAATGGCCCGGGAGATATCGGGCACCGACGGCAGATACATCTGCTCCCTGGCAAACAGGGGCATCACCACATCAGGCATGGTCACCCGTTTCACCGGCGCTTCCAGATACATCAGGGCCTGATCATTGATCAACGCGATGATCTCCGATGCCGGCCCGAAAGACCGCTGGGCTTCCTGCACCACCACGCACCGGCCGGTTTTTTTCACCGATGTCACAATGGTGTCCGCATCCATCGGGGAAATGGTGAGCAGATCGATGATCTCCGGGGAGAATTGGGTCTGTGACTGCACCTGTTCCACCGCCTTGAGGGTGTCTCTCATCATCGCGCCCCAGGAAATCAGGGTGATGTCTGTCCCCGGTTCCTTCACATGGGCTTTTCCGATTTTAAAATCCGCGCCCGCTATATCGGTTTCCTCCTTGAAAGAACGGTAGGATCTCTTGGGTTCCATGAACACCACCGGGTCCGGATCATCGATCGCCGCTGCAAGCAGCACCGCCGCATTGGCTGGTGAAGAAGGGATCACCACTTTCACCCCGGCCGTGTGGGCCCAGTAGACCTCCTTGCTTTCGGAATGGTGCTCCAGTGCCCGCACCCCACCGCCATAGGGCATTCTCACCACCAGGGGCACTGTGAACCGGCCCCGGCTCCGGGTGCGCATCCGGGAGGCATTGCCCTCCAGCTGGTGCATCATGAGATACGAAAACCCGGAAAACTGCATCTCCACCACCGGCTTGAGACCGGCCATGGCCATGCCGATGGCGGTACCAAGGATTGCGGACTCGGCAATGGGGGTGTCGATGACCCGTTTTCTGCCGTATTTTTCATACAACCCGTCGGTCACACGGAACACACCGCCGTTAACTCCGACATCCTCTCCCATGACCACCACGGTATCATCGGCGGCCATGACATCATGCAGGGTCTTGTTCAAGGCGGTTACCATATTAATCTTCGCCATGATCCCCCTCCTTTTCCCGTTTTTCCAGAAACCGGGCCCGCTGGGCTTCAATCAGAGGCTCCCGGGTGCCGAACACATGGTCGAACGGGGCATCCGAAGCAAACGGTTTTCTGGATTCAAATGCCTTGACCGCATCATCGATCTGCTGTTTGCAGTCTCCCTCCAGGCGCTCCTGACTTTTTTCATCCCAGATGCCCTTGTCAGTCAGGTATTTTCTGAACCGGGTCAACGGGTCTTTTGCCTCCCAGGCAGTCACCTCGTCATCAGACCGGTACCGGGTGGGGTCATCCGCCGTGGTGTGCATGAGCATGCGGAAGGTCACCGCCTCGATCAGGGTGGGTCCCTCACCGGCCCGGGCTCGGCCAACCGCTTCCTTGGCGGCCTGATACACGGCCAGGGCGTCGTTGCCGTCCACCTGAATGCCGGGTATTCCGTAGGCGATGGCTTTCTGGGCGATGGTCCGGGATTTTGTCTGGATTTTTAACGGCGTGGAAATGGCATACTGGTTGTTCTGGCACACAAAAATCACCGGGGCGTTTAGCACCGCCGCAAAATTCAACGCTTCATGAAAGTCCCCTTCCGAGGTTGCCCCGTCTCCGAACATGGCCAAAACCACCGTGTCTGTTTCCCCTTTGTACCGGGAGGCCCAGGCCAGTCCCACAGCCTGGGGCAGCTGGGATGCCAGCACAATGGATACCGGCAGGGTCCGGTCGTTGTGCGCGTTGACATTGCCCTCTTCCCAGCCGTTGAACAGCAGCAGAGAATTCTCCAGGGTTTCCCCCCGCATCAGCCGGGCCCCCAGTTCCCGGTAGGATCCCACAAACCAGTCTGTGTCTTTTACGGCCAGGATGGGGGCACAAAACGCCGCTTCCTGGCCCTTGTTCACCGGGATGGTTCCGATACGCCCCTGGCGCTGGAGATTGAGCATCCGGGCATCCGCCAGTCTGGACAGAGTCATGGCCTGATACAGTTTTTTCAGATCATCTTCGCTTAAATCAGGCTCCAGATCCGTATCCACGTTTCCTTTTTCATCCAGGATTTGAAGCTGTTGTATGCTGAAATCATCAATCTTCTTTAACGGCATCATTCCCTCCTTATCCGGCAGTTACTGAAGAAACATCCCGGAAACCGCTTATCCAGTGGTCCGTATCTTGGCAAACACTTCAGGTGTGGGCTTGGGGAGCCCGGCGATCTTCCAGGCCTTTACCGGATCGGGAAACTGTTCATAGTTACACTCTTTGGGCTGTCCCACATTTTTGCACACCGCCCTGAGAATGGGAAATGCCTCAAACTTTTCATAATAGTTGCGCATAAACTTGATGATCTCCATACGCTCGGTGCTCAAAGGGCATTCATCATCAATGCCTTCTTTTTCAGCCAGCGCACAGGCAATCTCCTCGGTCCAGGAACGGAAATCTTTCAGATATCCTTCCTCATCCAGATGCAATTGAAGATCCTGGATGTTCAACATGGGTCACCTCCTTGGTAAGGGTTGAGTAAAACCGCACAAATTTCTTACCAAAAAGGATAATCATCCAACCCGTTTTGTAAATAACTTATTTTGTAAGCTTAAGATAACTTTTTCTTTCGCATATCTAGCCCCTTGGTTTCACAAAATATGCTTCCCATTCAGGTCATTTCCCGGCAATGTCTTTCAAAAAAATATTGTTTTTTGACACAAGGCGGGATATTTCTTTTCAAGGAGGACCGATCACATGACCGACAACTACGGAAAAATCGTTCGGAACAACCTGAAAAAACTGTATGGCCCGTTGCCTGAGGATCTGGATCAGCGGCTTGGGGCCACCCGGGACGGGGACCGGTTTCTGTTCCCCGCTTTTGGGGAACCCTGTGTCATCACACCCGAGCGCATCACTCTGGGAGGCAATCCCGCCCCCTCCATTCTCGGAATACTGATTTCCCTGTATGCCCTGCATGCTCAGACCGACATCTGTGTACCCGCCCCTTTCCGCGCCTTCAAGGAGTTCAACGGTAGCATGCCATATGCCGGAGCATTTATCACCCACACCGAACAGGTGCTGGTGCCCCACGTGACAAAAATGACCGCCCGTCTGGAAGACATTCTCCAGGCGCTGAATGGAGAACCCGCCCCGGCCGGGATCGGCGGGGACACCGCCTTTGTGGTGTATCCGCTGCCCAAAATCGCGCTGTGTTATATTCTGTACGATGCGGATGAGGATTTTCCGGCATCGGTCACCTGCCTGTATTCAACCAATGCCCATCAGTTCATGCCCATTGACGGGCTGGCGGATGTGGGGGAATACACCTCAAAAAAAATTATCGGTCTGGTCACCTGATTCCCTTGATTGGTTTACCGGTACGATGTTAAAAACACCAGGATCGATCTGGACTGGAGAAAAGGGGGATGAAAATTAATACAGGCAACCGGCGTTCTGTTCTCACGGTTTTTTGAACACGCTGCCCCGGTAGAAAGCAAGCCGCTCTGCCACGGGGACAAAGGGCTTGACAATCTCTTTTTTTTCACCCGCTGTCAGTGGGGCCTGGAGTCTGCCGGCATCGGCCAGCACCCTCACCTCATCCGGGGTGCTGCACCCGACTATGGCCAGGGTGATATCACAGGACAGGGCGAACCGGATCAGAAGATCTGCGGTGATCCCCGCATCTTTGGCAATATAGTGACTGCCGCCAAGCACTTTCATCCCGATGATGGCGATCCCTTTTTTTCGGGCCGCCTCAAGGGTGTGGGTCAAAAATCCGCCGATGATCTCCTCCACCGGGTTGACCGGCATCAGCACTGCATCCACGGGCCACATCTTCACCGCCTGTGTAAGAACCTGCGGATCATGGTGCCCGGTCACGCCGATATGCTTGACCAGCCCCAGATCCTTTGCTTCCAGAAACGCTTCCAAGGCCCCGCCTTTTTCTGAAATCAAATCAAGATCTTTTTGATCCCTGACATCATGGATCTGCCACAGGTCAAGGTAGCGGGTGTTCAGGCGGTCCAGGGTCTGGCGCAATTCAGCCAGGGCCCCCTGCCGGGACCTGGCAGCTGATTTGCTGGTATGAAAGATCGATTCACGTTCTGGTTGATGATCCTGCCAGAATTTTCCATAATAGACCTCACTGTCCATGTAAACCCGGGCGCAATCATAATAGGTGATGCCCTGATTGACCGCTTCGGTGATAACCGCAAGGGCCTGCGGGTATTTCCCCGTGGTTCGCAGGACCCCTTCTCCGCCCAGTCCCACCCGGGTAATCTGTTTGATTGAATCTGGAAATACATGATCGTCGATCCACCTGATGTTTGACTCCGGCATATTCATGACTGCTTTTTCCTTTGTCTCAGTCTTTGATTCCAGACCTTTTTCGTAATATCAAAATCCTAAGTCTTTTTCCCCTGTTTTTCAAGGATCCTTTTTTTCAAGGCGTCTGCCTGTCGCTGTTTGTCATTGCAGACACGGCGTTTTTCTGAGATGATCAATTTTGACTGACAAAGACGCCTTAGACAGGAGGGTCTCTCATGACTATGCGTTTCAGGCCAAAACTCACTCTGGCCGAAACAAAGACAGACTGGCACCATCCCACCCACATCCGGTTCGGGCCCGGCCGAATCAGGGAACTGCCCGAAGTGTGCTGGGACTCAGGGATCACTGCCCCGTTGATTGTCACGGACCACGTGGTGTCCAGACTGCCGTTCGTAAAAACCATCATCCGGCTGAGCAGAGATGAAAGCATTTTCACTGGCGTGTTCTCAGACATTTTTTCCGAACCGGATTTTGACACGGTGAAAAAAGGGTCTGACGTGTTGCGGCAGGGCCGACATGACGGAATCATTGCCATCGGCGGGGGAAGTGCGCTGGATGCGGCCAAGGCCATCAGTCTGGCAGCGGCAGCCGGCCCGTCACGCATCTGGAATTTTATCTCGGGTGGGCCTGCTCAGGGGGCCATATCCAGGCCCGTGATGCCGATTATCGCCGTGCCAACCACTGCCGGCACCGGATCGGAAGTGGATGCCAACGCCGTCATCAGTCATCCGGAATCCAACCGGAAAATCAGCATCTATCATCCGGACCTGATGCCTAAAACGGTGATTGCCGATCCGGAATTGACCCGGGGGTTGATTCCCTTTCTGACGGCGGCCACAGGCATGGATGCCCTGTCTCACAACATCGAAGCCTTGAGCAGCCCGGTATTCCATCCGGTCCTGGACGGCGTGGCCATGCAGGGAATTTTTTATATCAAAGCAGGCCTGCTGCCGGCATTTTACAGCGGCAGAAGCATCAAGGCACGTACCTATACCATGGCTGCCTCCATTATGGGGGCCATCGCCTTTGACAAAGGCCTGGGTGCGGGGCATGCCCTATCCCATGCCATCGGCGGCATGTTTAAGGTTCATCACGGCCGGGTGATCGGCACCCTGCTGCCGTATGTCCTCATGATGAACCGTCCCCGAATCAAGGATAAAATCTCGCAGGCCGCCAGATATCTGGACCTGCCCGGCCATGATTTCACGGCTTTTTTAAACTGGGTGACCGATTTGAAAATTCAGATGGGCATCCCTGCCAATTTATCGGAACTGGGCATCCGAAGGCAGCATATTGCCGATATCGCCCACAAAGCGCTGGAAGACACCAATATCCACACCAACCCGGTAACCATGACTCTCAAAAAACTCCAGGA
>JBFLKI010000138.1:0-10539 GCA_040883135.1 Desulfotignum sp.
AACAACCGGTCCAAATCCCTGCTGCCCGACAAATTTCTGGAGTTCCTGCTGCGCATGTATGATTATTCGGTGCTCCAGCAGGTCAAGGAGTCGTTGTATTATTACAATGAGGATCAGATCGCCAGGGACATTCAATACTATATTTCCGCGGTCACCCATGAGCTCAATTCCGTGATCAAATGCATTTTTACCGGAGAAACCCTGCATGTGACCGAAGCGTTTCTGGAAAGTATTGAAAACCGGCTTCTGTCTGAAAAACCCGATGCCAAGGCCCGGCAGCAGATCAGAAACGATGTGCTCAAGGAGTTCACCACCCGGGCGTTGACCCAGGAAATCATGATCCAGGGCAAAAAGATCACCGACACCCGCCTGTTTTCTTTACTGCATGAAAAATATATTCACAACCTGAAAAAACAGGCACTGGCCCCGTTTGTGGCCAATGAAAATTTCAGAAACGCGATCAAGGATTTTGATACCGAAAAATTCAAGTCCCATGACAAGCGCATCAAAAAAGACGTGACGTTTCTGATCGACAATCTGTGCGCCAAGTTCGGCTATACCAGCCAGGGAGCCAATGAGGTCTGTATTTATGTCATTGACCATGACCTGGCCGGAAAATTCAAGTAAATTCAGAAAGTTTTCATGATTTCCAACCTGATTGAACACATGCTGTCTGAGGAAGGCCCCCGGGTGCTCACGCACACGGACGGCTCTCATAAAGCCTGGCTGGCGGCCCGGCTGTTCGAAAAATTGAACCGGGATCTGCTGGTGGTGGTGCCGGATCCGGGCCGGGCCGCCGGCCTGGTGACCGACCTGCAGTTTTTTCTGCCGGACAGGAAAAACCAGGTGCTGTGGTTCCCCGGCCATGATGTGCTGCCGTTCAAGTCCCTGTCGCACCACCGTCAGACATCGCTGCGCCGGATGGCGGTGCTGTCCAGATTGACGGTGCAACGATCGGTTCCCTGCCTGGTGGTGGCCGGCATTGACACATTGATGTGGAAACTGATGCCTAAAAATCGCCTCACCGATTACAGCGAACTGGTGATGGCCGGTGAGGAAACCGACCGGGACGCGCTGGTTCTCAAGCTGGAGGCCGGCGGGTATCACCGGGCATCCCTGGTGGAAGATCCCGGAGAATACGCGGTCAGGGGCGATATTCTGGATCTGTTTGTGCCGGGGATGCCGCGGCCGGTGCGCATGGAGTTTTTCGGGGACCTGGTGGAATCGATCCGGACTTTTTCCCCCTATACCCAGCGGGGTGTCCGGGAAATGGCTGAAGTGATCGTGATGCCGGCCACCGAAGCGGTGATCATGAAAAAGGATCAGCCACACATGCTGGCCAGACTCCGGGCTCACGCCAGAGCCGCCGGCCTGGATGATGCCAAAATCCGGGAATATGTGACCCAGGTCCGGCAGACCGGGAGAATCGCCGGCATCGAGGCCATGCTTTCCATTGTGTATGAATCACTGGATACCGGGTTTGATTACCTGCCGGACAATACCTGCATCATCTGGGATTCACCGGATCTCCTGGCGGAACGGGCACAGGAATTTGAAAACCGGGTCCGGCAGAACCATCAGGCATTGATCGCTGAAAAACGGTTGGGCGGAGATCCGGACCAGTGCCTGGTATTGTTTGATCAGGCCGCACAGCAGGTCAAACAATTCCCGCATCTGGTATTGACCGATCTGCCTCCGGTCGACCCCGGAACGGAGGCGCCCGTGGTTTCGCTGCCCCTGAAATCTCTGGATATCCTTCCGTCGGCCCTGGGAATGAAACACCGCACGGACACCCCGTTGAAACCCCTGGTGGACTGGATCGAACAGCGAGTGGCCCAGGGCGGAAAAATCGTGTGTGTGCTGCTTCAGGATGCCCAGGTGCAGCGGTTGATGTCGCTGCTGGCACCCTACGGACTCACACCGATTCGGTTGAAATCCCTGGTGGATGCCGGGAACCGGCAGCCCGGCCTGTATGTGGTGATGGGCAGCCTGTCATCCGGGTTTGTGCTCACCGATGAAAACCTGGTGCTGATCACGGAAGAGGAAATTTTCGGCAAAAAACGGGTCCGGCGGGTCATGCGGACCGCCAGGGACCTGAAAACCGAAATGATCGCGCCCGAGGAGCTGGAAAACGGCGACATCGTGGTGCATGCCGAGCACGGCGTCGGCCGGTATGACGGCCTGGTCAGCCTCGATGTTGGCAGGATCACCCAGGATTTCATCAAGATCATTTACCTGGATGACGACACCCTGTATCTGCCGGTGGACCGCATGGAGATGATCGGCAAATATATCGGTGTGGACGGTCATGTGCCGGTGCTGGACAAAATCGGGTCCAAAGCCTGGATCAAATCCAAGGCCAAAGCCAGAAAAGAGGTGGAAAAAATGGCCGCGGACCTGCTGGACCTGTATGCAAAACGACGGATCAACAAAGGGTTTGCCTTCAGCCGGCCGGACCGGTATTACCAGGATTTCGAAACCACGTTTCCCTATGATGAGACCCCGGATCAGCTCAGGACCATCGACGAGGTGCATCTGGACATGGAATCGGATACCCCCATGGACCGGCTGGTGTGCGGGGATGTGGGATACGGCAAAACCGAGGTGGCGATCCGTGCCGCGTTCAAGGCGGTGACCGACGGCAGACAGGTGGCGGTGGTAGTGCCCACCACCATTCTGGCCGAACAGCATCTGGAGACGTTCAGGGAACGGTTCAAAAACTATCCCGTAAACATTGCGGGCCTGTCCCGGTTCCGGTCCCGGAAAGAACAGGCCGACATCCTGGGGCAGATGGCGGACGGACGCATGGATATCGTGATCGGCACCCACCGGCTTCTGCAAAAGGATGTGGCATTCAAATCCCTGGGACTGCTGGTGATCGACGAGGAACAGCGGTTCGGGGTGCGGCACAAGGAGGTGCTCAAAAAAAAGCGCAGCACCGTGGATGTGCTGGCATTGAGTGCCACGCCCATTCCCAGAACCCTGCACCTGTCTCTGACCGGGATGCGGGACATCAGTGTGATCAACACCCCGCCGGCGGACCGGCAGGCCATTGTGTCCTATATCACCCCCTATGAAGACACCGTGGTCAAAGATGCCGTGCAAAAAGAACTGGCACGGGGCGGCCAGATATTTTTTGTTCACAACAACATCAAATCCATTTTCAAGGTGGCGGACACCCTCAGGCAGCTGACACCCCAGGCCCGCATCGGCGTGGCCCACGGCCGGTTGTCCGAAGCCGAGCTGGAACGGGTCATGCTGCAGTTTGTGCACCGGGAAATCGATCTGCTGGTGTGCACCACCATCATCGAATCCGGTCTGGACATCCCATCGGCCAACACCATGATCATCGACCGGGCGGAACGGTTCGGCCTGTCCCAGATCTATCAGCTCAGGGGACGCATCGGCAGGGGGGACCATCAGGCGTATGCCTATCTGCTGGTATCGGATGAATCTCACATCTCCAAAGACGCCAGAAAGCGCCTGGCCGCGCTCATGGAATACCGGGACCTGGGGTCCGGATTTCAGATCGCCATGAAAGACCTGCAGATCAGGGGCGCGGGCACGGCCCTGGGCGCATCCCAGTCCGGGCATATCGCCGCCGTGGGGTATGACCTGTTTCTCAAACTGCTGGACCAGGCGGTCCATGACCTGAAAGGCGAGACCCATGTGGACCCCCTGGATCCGGAAATCAATGTCAATCTGTCCACCGGGTTTCCGGAAGACTACATCGAGTCCGTGTCCCAGCGCCTGACCCTGTACAGACGACTGTCCCGGCTCACCTCTTTGTCCGACATCGCGGACATCAAAAAAGAGCTGAAAGACCGGTACGGCAGGCTGCCCCGGCCTGCGGAAAACATGCTGCTGAAAATCATGCTGCGGGTTCTGGCCATTCAGTGCGGTGTTCAGCGACTGGACATGGATCCCGGCGTTCTGGTGTTGACGTTTTCTTTGCCGCACCTGACCCGGCCGGTGACGGAGCTGGAGAAAAAATGGCAATCCGCGGCCCGGTTCAAATGGATCAGAAAAGACTGTGTTCAATTTCATCTGGGATTCAAACCCAACCAGACGGCCCAGGCCCTGGTAAAAACCAAACAGATCCTGTCCACCATGACCTGACCGGTTGCAGGTCGTCCTGTTTGAGACCGGCAGGGGAATTTCGGGATCTGTGGGAGAGATCATCATGATGTTTTCAGAGATGCCGGATCTTCAACGCTTCGAAAGGCAGGTCTTTACAAGAAAAAACGTGCTGGGGCGGCTGCTGAAATTCAGCCGCCGCCTGCTCAATGCCCGGCAGGCCGGCGTGCTCTACGGCACCAATCATACCGGAGAACGGTTTCTGCCCCCCGGTCAATGGGACCGGGGGGTGGTGCATCAGATGACCGGACCGGGTCTGTCAGGACTGAGCCTTAAATGGTTCGGCCCGACCCTGCTCCGCTGGTTCGGCATCTCGCCCATCTGGCTGTACAAAAAGAATGCCTATGGACAGAAAGTGCCGACGGACGGGGTGATCGCCCATGTCATCCGCAAACACAGCGAATATTATGCCAGCGGCATCAAAATTCTGTTCACAGATGTGATCCCCCGGAAAAAAATGGTGCACGACCCCTCCGGAGAGCGCATGACTGTCACCACCTATGACGGTCAGACGTTTGAAAAACTTCCGGATATGCAGGTGAACATGGATGTGATCCGCTGGTTCAAACCCGACAATTTCATGTCCATCTATATTCCTGATTACGGGGCTATCGTACTGAACACCGTGGATCCGAAACTGTTTGAAAAAACACAGGATGACCCCACCGCCTATCCGGACGAACTGATCATCCGGCTGGAACGGTTGATCTCCGCCATCGAAACGGCGTCTTTAGCCCTTTTGGGCCAGGCCAAAGGACGACGGGCTGCCAAAATCATCCGGCGCAAGGAACGCAACCTGAGAAAAGCGTTCTTTGAAATGAATGAAAAAGTCCGGAAGCTGGATGCCCTGAGCCGGCACCTGCAGGCCGTGGGTGCGGTGACCGCCGATCAGTTGAACAGGGTCCCGGTGATCGAACCGGGCGGGGTGTTTGCGTTCCTGGACATGGTGTACTCCAGTAAGCTAAGATCCCGGGTGTCGCCCAGGGATTTTTTCATGGTGCTGAATCTGTGCCATGAAATCACCGCGGAAACGGCCGCCATCTATGGATGCCGGGTGGACAATTTTCTGGGGGATGCCGTGTTTCTGGAACATACGGCCCTGTTTGACCCGCCGGACCAGGTGGCGTTGTCAGGGGTTCCGGAGCGGGTAATGTTGATGACCCTGGCCCTGACCTCCATATTGACTCAGATCCATGCGTTGACCACCGGAGACCATCCCATGGACCCGGAAAAACAGGTGGCGGCCCTGGTGGCAACCCACGGCATCACCATCGGATTCAGGGCCGGGATGTCGTTCGGCACCGCCCTGGTGGGACCTTTGGGAAGCCAAAACCGGCGGATCGTCACCAGCATCGGCGAACCGGTGAACAAAGCTTCCCGCCTGGAAAGCACCGGCCGGAAAAACGGGATTCACATCGAGAAAAAACTGCTGGAAATCCTTGAAGACGCCACGGTTTCTCCGGCTTTCCCGGTATTGTGGCAGATGTCGGCAACAGATGCCGACACCCCTGCGCTGCCACCCAATGTCAAATTTCTGACGTTTCTAGCGGACCGGTTCCATCTGAAAACGCCGGTGATCCGGAAGATGCCTCCGGTCTCTTATAAAGACTTTGTCAGTGACGCAACGTACCTGATCTGCTGTGATCCGAAAGAGCGGTCATGAGCGTTAGGGTATTGGGGCCGGGCCTGCCGTTTCCGATAGGGGTGTCATCGATTTTCACCACCGGGACCACGCCTTTGTTGGTGCCGGTGATGAACACCTCGTCAGCAGTAAGCAGTTTTTCAAGCGGGATGGGGGATTCAGATATTTCAAACCGGTCTCCGGCCAGGGACAGGATCACTTTGCGGGTGATGCCCTTGAGGATACCGTCTGCCGGCGGGGTGACCAGGGTGTCGCCGAAAAACGCGAACAGATTGCTGGTGGTGCCTTCCAGGGCGTTATGGTTCCGGTCGATATAAATCACTTCCGTTGCGCCAAAGGCCTTGGCCTGATTCAATGCCATGGTGGCCGGTATATAGGCCGTGACCTTGGCGCCGGCCAGGGGCCGTTCCTGGACCAGCGTGATCACCTTGATCCCTTGGGTATACCATTCCTCCGGCAGCTTGTTGATGGGCGTAATCATGACGATCAGCCTGGGCCGGCCCGTGGGGGTGATAAAATCAGGACTGGAGCCGCCGGTGATCACGATGCGGATGTTCACCTCTTCCAGACCCGGGTTTTTTTCAAGCGTGTCAAACACGATCTGTTTGATCTCTGCCCGGGTCCAGGGCAGGGCCAGCCCGATTTTTTTTCCCGATTCCATGAGCCGGTCAATGTGTTCATCCACAAAATAGGGCTTTTTGTGAAAAGTGCGCATGATGTCACAGATACCGATGCCCCGGAGCACGGCCAGATCATCCACCGGGATCATCGCTTTTTCGGCGGGAACAAACGCGCCATCCACAAAATAGACAGTCATGAAAGAATCTCCTTGAATTTAAAGGTGCCGGTTCCTATATTAACCCAACCAGATAAATTTATAAGTTAGTGCTTTGATCCGGGTACGCAAGGGAGAGACATGGATTTTTTTCGAGGCATTCAATACAATATTCAGGGACTGACGCTGTCGTTACGGTATCCAAAACTGCTGTGGCTCGGGCTGCTGCGGTTTGCCGTCATCCTGATTTTGACGGTACTGCTTTCCGGCATGATTTTACTGAACCATGACACGATCCTGTCCGGCATCTGGGCGCTGCCGGACAGCGGCCTGCTGGTGTATGTCTGGCATGTGGTGTCCTGGCTGCTGTCTCTGGTGCTGGCCGCCGTCAGTGTGGTGATCGCTTATCTGGTGGCCCAGGTGTGTTTCAATGTGTTCATCATGGACTATATGTCACGGGTTACGGAAAAAATCGTTCTGGGAAAGGAGGTCTCTCCGGTGGATGCCTCCTGGATTAAAACAGGGGCGTATCTTGTGGCTCAGGAGATTCCCCGGGCGGTGATCCCCATGGTCATCACCCTGGCGGTGATGGTGGCCGGATTTTTCACCCCCCTGGGTCCGGTGATCCTGGTGGTGTCCGCGGTCACGGCCGGGGTGTTTCTGGCATGGGACAACACCGACCTGGTGCCGGCCCGGCAGATGCGGCCGTTCAGAGAACGCCTTCGGTTTCTCCGGCGGCACCTGGCCTTTCACATCGGATTCGGGCTTCTGCTCATTATTCCCTGGGTCAATATCCTGACGCTTTCGTTTGCCCCGGTGGGGGCGACGTTGTATCATATTCACAAACTTGAAAAGGAAATCCCATGAACGTGCTTGTCACCGGCGCTGCCGGATTTATCGGTTACAGCCTGAGCGCCCGGCTTCTGGAGGCCGGAAACACGGTTTACGGTATCGACAACCTCAACGATTATTATGACGTGACCCTGAAACAGGCCCGGCTGGCCCGGCTGGAAAAAAAAACGGGATTCACGTTTCAAAAGCTGGACCTGGCCGACCGGCAGAACATGGCGGCCCTGTTCGAATCCCGGACGTTTGACTGCGTGGTCAACCTGGCGGCCCAGGCCGGGGTGCGCCACAGTATCGACAACCCGTCTTCCTATGTGGACAGCAACCTGGCCGGATTCGGCAATGTCCTGGAAGGGTGCCGGCACAGCAAGGTCAAACACCTGGTGTATGCGTCTTCTTCGTCCGTATACGGGTTGAACACCCATATGCCGTTTTCGGTTCACCAGAACGTGGATCACCCCATCAGCCTGTACGCGGCATCCAAAAAGGCCAACGAGCTGATGGCCCACACCTACAGCTACCTGTACAATCTGCCCTGCACCGGGCTGCGGTTTTTCACGGTATACGGTCCCTGGGGCCGGCCGGACATGGCTTTGTTTCTGTTCACAAAGGCGATGCTGAACAACGAGCCCATCACCGTGTTCAACAACGGCAACATGCAGCGGGATTTCACCTATATCGACGACATTGTGGAAGGGGTCATCCGGGTCATAAACCGGATTCCTCAAGCCAATCCAGACTGGTCTTCAGACCGGCCCGATCCCTCGTCCAGCTGCGTGCCCTACCGGCTGTACAATATCGGCAACAATCAGCCGGTGGCCCTGATGGATTTTATCGCCGCCATCGAGACCGCCCTGGGGAAAAAAGCGGTCATTGAATACCTGCCGCTTCAGCCCGGGGATGTGCCGGCCACCTATGCCGATGTCAGCGACCTGATCGCGGATACCGGGTTCAAACCGTCCACACCGGTGCCTGAAGGGATTCAGAAATTTGTGGACTGGTACCGGGAATATTACGGCCGATAGCGGTCATGCGCCGGACCTGCACACACCCGTCCACGCCCGAAACGCCATCTGTTCAGGCACCGATCATTCCAGGGCCCGGGACACGATCTCATATACATTGGTGGACAGGTCCGGTGCCGCAGCCAGGGTTTCCAGGGATTGCTGCATCAATGACCGGCGAAGGGCGTCATGTTTTTTCCACTGATTGAAGCATCGGGCCAGCCGGGCCGCGATCTGGTGATTGATGCGGTCCAGTGCCAGGATTTTTTCCGTGACAAACGTGTACCCCCTGCCGGTTGTGTCATGAAAACAGACGGGATTGTTCATGGCAAACCCGTAAATCAGCGCCCGGACCCGGTTGGGATTGGTCAGGGTGAAATCCGGGTGATTCACCAGCGCCATCACAGAGGCCAGGGTGCCGGGCAGGGGGGAAACCGCCTGGACATAAAACCATTTGTCCATGACCAGGGAATCGTGGGACCATCTGTCGAAAAACGGGCCGCACTTTTCTGTTTCAGCTCCGGGGTGGTGGCGGAAAGAATCCTGAAACCGGCAAATTCATCGGTCATGTTTCCAGATGATTCAAAGGCCTCCCATACCCTGTTCAGCACAGACGTTGATCCCGTGCCTGCCATGTAAGACAATGCCAGATTCCGCAGGGCCCGGCTCCCGATATCCTGTATGGACAGGCTGTTGGGATCTGTATGGCTGCACTGATCGATGATCTCGAGAAACAGCGGGGAAAAGGCGGCAGCCAGATGGGTCTTGAGATGCTGCCTGGCGGTGTGGATGGCATCCACATCAATGGTCTCGAACAGATCCGCCAGATCGGTCTCCTGGGGAATGGCCAGGGTTCTGGCCAGAAACGCCCGGTCTGCGGCCTCATCAGACAATGCCGCCTCAAACGCCTGGACCAGGTTCTGGGACACGGTCAGGGGCCGTTCCCGGACGATATCGCTCACCAGATGCTGAATCTGTTTTTTGAACAGGGTCTGGGCCGCATCCCACCGGTTGAAATCGTCGGTGTCACGGGCCATGAGAAACGCCAGTTCTTCGTCCGTCAGATCCGTGACGATTTTCACCGGCGCTGAAAACTGCCGGAACACCGAGGGCAGGGCGCCTTTGGGGACATTTTTAAACACCTGGGTCAGGGTCTTGCCTGTCATCTGGATCAAACCGCCCTGTTCCGGGAGGATTTCATGGCCCTCAGGGTCGATCAGCGCCATGCGGACGGGAATATGCAGCGGTTGTTTTTCAGACTGGTTCCGGTCGGCAGGGGTTTGCTGGGAAAAGGTGACCGACAGGGCCCGGGTGTCGGGATCATAGGACCGGGTCATGGTGACCGCAGGGGTGCCGGACTGGGTGTACCAGCGCTTGAACTGGGTCAGATCCAGGTTACCGGCCCGGGCCATGACGGACAGAAAATCCTCGACCGTGACGGCCATGCCGTCGAATGTGTCGAAATACAGGGCCATTCCCCGCTGAAACGCGGTCTCCCCCAACAGCTGATGGATCATCCGGATCAGTTCGGCCCCTTTTTCATACACGGTCATGGTATAAAAATTGTCCATCTTGATATAGGCGTCCGGCCTTACCGGATGGGCCATGGGACCGCTGTCTTCGGGGAACTGCAACGATCGCAGGGCATTGACGTTTCTGATGCGCTCCACGGATCTGGCATTCAAATCCGAGGTGAATTCCTGGTCCCGGAACACGGTGAGCCCTTCTTTCAAACTCAGCTGGAACCAGTTTTTCAGGGTGACCCGGTTTCCGGTCCAGTTGTGAAAATATTCATGCCCGATCACCCGCTGGATGTTCATGAAATCCTCATCCGTGGCCGTGGCCGGGTCCGCCAGCACATATTTGGCGTTGAAAATGTTCAGCCCCTTGTTTTCCATGGCCCCGGCATTGAAATCATTGATGGCCACAATCTGGTAAAGATCCAGATCATATTCGAGATTGAACCGGTCTTCATCCCATTTGACCGCCTGTTTGAGGCAGCGCATGGCATGATGACATTTGTCGATGTTTTCCGGTTCCGCAAAAATTTTCAACGTGATCTGCCTGCCGGATTTTGTGGTCAAGGGTGATTCAATCCAGGACAGATTGCCGGCCACCAGCGCAAACAGATAACA
>JBFLKI010000139.1:0-5124 GCA_040883135.1 Desulfotignum sp.
ACTTCTTGCAGGGGGGTGTTTTGCCGCAACCGGGCAACTGTTGTTGAAATTAAATCTTGAGCTGCGGACCGACCTGCTGGCAGTATTGTGGGGTGGCGTTGCGGTGGTTGCTGTAGCCGGATATTTTATCGGCGCCTGCTTCTGGCAGTTGAAGGGCATCCTGGTTGCCATTGTTGCCGTAAACATCCTGCTGTTGACATTTTCATTGGTGTTTGTAAAAACATGAGGATTTTACATCTCGTCAAGACTACCCGGGGTGCAACCTGGGCGCTGCGTCAGATGAAGGAACTCGTGAAATTCGGTGCGGATGTGCATGTTGTGCTGCCCTCCTGTACCGGGAATGCGCCTGATTATACTGCTTCGGGTATAACCGTTCACCCGGTTGATCTGGATCTTTCATTGAAATCGTTGGTGACTTTCCCTAAGCAGGTTCACAGGTTCAACGCGGTATTAAAAAAAATCCGGCCGGATCTGGTGCACTCTCATTTTTATTCAACGACCCTTCTGATGCGACTGGCAATGCGCCACAATCGTATTCCCAAGTTGTTTCAGGTGCCCGGACCGCTGCATCTGGAACATGGGTTTTTCCGAACCGTGGAGATGGGGCTGGCTGACAGACATGATTTCTGGATTGCATCCTGTGAATGGACCCAAAAAAAATACCGGTCGTTACTGGCAGATAAAAAAAAGGTGTTTCTTTCCTACTATGGTACGGATGTGGATCTGTTTCAAAAAAGCGAAAAAACATATCTTCACAATGAGCTGGGGATTTCCCGGCAGATCAGATTGATCGGCATGGTCGCTTACATGTATCCTCCCAAGCGGTACCTGGGACAGAAAAGGGGTCTCAAGGGGCATGAGGATCTGATCGATGCAGTTGCCCTCGTGGCTGAACAACACGATGATGTAAATCTGGTTTTTGTGGGCGGGGCCTGGGCAGGGGCGGTAGACTATGAAAACAAGGTCATTGAATATGGAAAAAAACGACTGGGTGACAAGGTGTTTTTTTTAGGAACCCGGACCGATGTGGCCCGTCTGTATTCCGGTTTTGATATGGCAGTACACCCCTCCCACTCTGAAAATGTCGGTGGGGCGGTGGAATCCCTGTTGATGAAAATACCTACCATCACAACCAATGTGGGCGGGTTTCCGGATGTGATCAAGCACCGGCAGACCGGATTGCTGGCAAAGGCCGGCAATTCACTGGATCTGGCACAAAAGATTATGTATTATCTGGATCATCCGGATCAGGCTGAAGAACACAGCCAGAAGGGATACGCCTATACCAGACAGCTGTTTGATGTGAAAAGAACGGCCCGGGAAATCAAAGAAATCTATGAAACAATACTTTCAACACCTGCATCTGGCAAATAAATATCTACTGGTGATCTTCGGTTTTTGCATCCCGGTTTCCACGGCATTGACCAATGTCGTGCTGGGACTACTGGTGCTGGGCTGGCTGCTGGACAACGGGTCGGACCGGTTTGTGCGATGGGGCCGGGTATTGAAAACAAATCCGGTGGCCATGATGGGCTTGATTGTCTTTTTAATGCATGTGGCCGGGCTGACCTATCCGGACGGTGACAAAGAAAAGATCTTCGAAAGCCTTTCAGACGGGGCAAAGTTTCTATTTATCGGCATGGTGATGATTTATTTTTCAGACAAACGGTTTCGGCAGGCATTTTTGCTCTCCTTTGTTACAGCCATGGCCCTGATTCTGCTGATGTCTTGTCTGCTTTGGCTGGAGCTGTTGCCGGAGATCATTTCCGTCAAAGGGGATGCATCCAACTGCGTTATTTTTCATGACCATATCAAACAGAACATCTTCATGGCGTTTGCCGCCTTTGTGGCGGCATTGCAGGCCCGAAAATCCGGAAGCGGCGTGGTTCAAAAATGGCTGTGGGCTTTGTTCAGCCTGCTGGCCCTGTTCAATGTGCTGTTCATGGTGCAGGGCCGCACCGGGTATGTGATCGTGATAGCGCTCGTATTGTACTATTTCCTGACCTGGAACCGGACCAAAAGCCTGGTGGCCGGAATTTTGATTGTTTTTCTGTTCGGCACCTTTGCCTGGTTTAATCCGTCCAACCCACTTTTTTCAAGAATTCAGGCTATTGTAGATGAGGTAAAAGAATGGGATTATAAAAAACCGGCCAGTGAATTGTCTTCCTCCGGCCTTCGCCTGGAATGGTATCTGAATTCGTTGAAAATCATCAAACAGAATCCGGTGCTGGGTAGCGGCACCGGCAGTTTTAAATCCACGTATAAAGAATTTGTGAAAAATACTGAAAGGAAGATCACTGATAACCCTCACAATGAATACCTGATGACCGCGGTACAGTTCGGTCTGGCAGGACTGGTGGTGATGCTGGGATTTTTTGGCACCCAGTGGCATCAGGCAGGTGTTTTTAAGGATTTTTTCCGCACCTGTATGGCCAGAGGGTTTGTCCTGCTGATGATGACGGCCTGTATGACGGCATCTCCGTTGCAGGACAGTGCCGAAGGATGGTTTTTTGTGTTCATGAGCGGGTTTCTGTTTGCCGGGATCAATAACAGGAGTCCAGCCGAAGAAAAAGTAAGGGAGCCACTTAGATGACCCATATTCTGGTTACCGGAGGTTCCGGATTCATCGGAACCAATTTCATCCATTTTGTTCGTCAGCATCGGCCGGACTGGCATGTGGTCAATCTGGATGCCCTGACCTATGCCGGCAATCCTGCCAATCACCACCATCTGGAAAAAGATCCCTGGTATACGTTCGTCCATGGGGACATCTGTGATAAAGATCTGGTGGGATCATTGTTCGGCCGTTACCGGTTTGACGGGGTGTTTCATTTTGCGGCCGAATCCCATGTGGACCGGTCCATTACCGGGCCGGAGGTGTTTGTGAAAACCAACGTCAACGGCACGTTCCGGCTGCTGGAAGCGGCCCTGGCCCATGTCCGGAAACATCCGGAGAACGCGTTCCGGTTTGTGCATGTGTCCACAGACGAGGTATATGGCAGCCTGGGGTTTGACGATCCCGCCTTTACCGAAGCCACGGCCTATGATCCGTCGAGTCCTTATTCCGCATCCAAGGCTGCATCGGATCATTTTGTAAAGGCGTATCACAAAACCTATGGCCTGCCGGTGGTGGTGACAAACTGTTCGAACAATTACGGGCCGTTTCAGTTCCCGGAAAAATTGATTCCCTTGATGGTGCTCAACTGCCTGGATGGAAAACCTCTCCCGGTATACGGCAAGGGCAAGAACATCCGGGACTGGCTGTATGTGGCGGATCATTGTGACGCCCTGACCCGGGTCTTTGAAAACGGGGGCAATGGTGAAACCTATAATATCGGTGGCGGAGAAGAGAAAACCAATCTGGAAGTGGTGGAAACTATTTGTGATCTGGTGGATGACAAAACCGGGAATCCCCGGGGCGGCAGCCGGGAACGGATCACCTTTGTGATGGACCGGCCCGGCCACGATTTAAGGTATGCCATCAATCCGGACAAGGCGTTTGAAAAAATCGGTTTTCAGGCATCTCACACTTTTGAACAGGCTTTGTCCGCCACCATTGACTGGTACCTGGAAAACATGGACTGGGTCAAGTCCGTGCAGACAGGGGCTTACCGGGAGTGGATCCGGACTCAATATGAATCATTGCCATAAAATATAAAAGAGGTTGAATATGAAAGGAATCGTTCTGGCAGGCGGATCCGGTACACGGCTTTATCCGGTCACCCGGGTGATCAGCAAGCAGTTGCTGCCGGTCTATGACAAACCCATGATTTTTTATCCTTTGTCCGTGCTCATGCTGGCCGGTATCCGCGACATTCTCATTATTTCCACCCCGCATGACCTACCCCGGTTCAAGGACCTGCTGCAAGACGGATCCCAGTGGGGTGTCCATTTTTCCTATCAGGAACAACCCGAACCCCGTGGCCTGGCCCAGGCATTTGTGCTGGGTGACACATTCATCGGTTCAGACAATGTGGGCCTGATTCTGGGAGACAATCTGTTTTATGGGTACGGGCTTTCCACCCAGGTTCAGAAAGCGGCGGCCAGAAGAAAAGGGGCCACCGTGTTCGGATATCCGGTCAGCGATCCAAAACGGTACGGTGTTATCTCTTTTGATGCACACGGCAACGCCGTCGACATAGAGGAAAAACCCGAATGTCCGAAATCCAAATTTGCGGTCACGGGCCTGTATTTTTATGACAATGATGTGATCGAGATTGCCAAAGGCCTTTCCCCGTCTCCCAGAGGCGAATTGGAGATCACGGATGTCAACCGGGCCTATCTGAAAAAAGGTGATCTTTATGTGGAGCAGATGGGACGGGGCATGGCCTGGCTGGATACCGGCACCCATGGATCGCTTCTGGAAGCCTCATTGTTTATCGAAACCATTGAAAAACGCCAGGGCTTTAAGGTTGCCTGTCTGGAGGAGATCGCGTTCCGCATGGGGTACATTGACCAGGACCAGGTGCTCTTACAGGCAGAGCAATACAGCAAAACCGATTACGGGGATTATCTGAAAAATTTGTTCGATAAATCATGCTGACTTTGAATCAAGACAAATAAAGGGGTTTAAATAATGGAAGTGGTGCCCACCCGTCTGCCGGATGTCAGAATCCTCCGGCCCCGGGTATTTGGCGATGACCGGGGGTTTTTCATGGAAACATTCCGGGACAGTGAATTTCGTGAAGATGTGGCGGATGTGGTTTTTGTTCAGGACAATCACAGCCGGTCCGGTCAAGGGGTGTTGCGGGGGCTGCATTATCAGATTTGCCGGCCTCAGGGAAAACTGGTGCGGGTGATCGCGGGGCAGGTGTTTGATGTGGCCGTGGATATCCGGAAAAGTTCCAAGGATTTCGGGCGGTGGGCCGGGGTGGTGCTGAGCGCTGAAAACAAAGATATGCTCTGGGTGCCGCCGGGATTTGCCCATGGATTTTATGTGATGAGTGAACATGCTGAGTTTGTGTATAAATGTACGGAATATTATGCACCGGAGCATGAGCGTGTCATCCTCTGGAATGATCCCGCCATCGGTATTGACTGGCCCCTGCCCGATGGAAGCCTTCCAGTTTTATCTCCAAAGGATGCGGCAGGGCTCCTGCTGAAAGATGCCGAGGTGTTTTCATG
>JBFLKI010000140.1:0-3015 GCA_040883135.1 Desulfotignum sp.
AGAAGCAGCCGGCTGCCGGCCCGGCTGGATCTGGCCCAGAGCGGCACCGGCCTGATCCTGGGGCTGTTCATGTGGGTGCACATGCTTCTGGTGGGCAGTATCATTCTGGGCAAAGACGCATTCGATTTCGTGGCCAAGACCATGGAACTGGCGTTTCTGTCCGACACCGGGCACGGGTATCCCATTGCCGTTTTTTTTGCCGTGTCCGGGGTGTTTACCCTGTTTATCGTTCATGCGCTGTTAGGGATGCGCAAGTTTCCCATTTCCTGGCGCCAGCACCGGATTATGCGGGACCAGATGCAGATGATGAAGCATACCGACACCAACCTGTGGTATATCCAGGCGGTGACCGGGTTTATCATGTTTTTTGCCGGATCGGTTCACCTGTATACCATGCTGGTGAATCCGGGCAGCATCGATCCGTTTCTGTCCGCTAACCGGGTGTTTTCTGGCAATTACTGGTTTCTGTATTTGATCCTGCTCATCTGCGTGGAGCTCCATGCCAGCATCGGCCTCTACCGGCTGTGCATGAAATGGGGATGGTTCACGGGCAAGGATGCAAAAAATTCCCGCAAGAAGCTTAAGAAGGTCAAAAATCGCCTGACCATCTTTTTTCTGACGGTCGGGTTTCTGTCTTTGGCCATGTTCCTGTTCATCGGTTTCCAGAACCGGAGCAATGCCGGTGAACCCTATCCGGGCACCGCCTATCAGAAGGCATCCCATGTGGTGGAGGAGAAATCCGCACCAGAACCGCTTGCCGAGAAGGCGGAACCGGCGGTTGAATCCGAAGCCGCCCATCAGGCAGACACATCACTTGACACCACGCCGGCAGCATCAGAGGCAGAGTCAACCCAGGCCGAAGAGGTGACCCACGAAGCGGCAGCCGCCCATGACACAGCGGAAACCCATGAAGCGGCATCTGACCAGGGTACGGCCGATGCGCATGGGGCAGGGGCAGATCATGATACTGACCACACGCCTGAGGCCTCATCGGAGGCGGGTGCCCATGACGCCACCCTGCCTGCCACAGAAACTCACTAAAATATAAGGATTTCTCAATGAAAGTTATATATACGGATTCACTTGTCATCGGTGGCGGCCTGGCCGGTCTCAGGGTTGCCATTGCCGCCATGCAGCGGGGGTTTGACACCATTGTCCTCTCGCTGATCCCTGCCAAACGATCCCATTCCGCAGCCGCCCAGGGCGGCATGCAGGCCAGTCTGGGCGCCTGCATCAAAGGGGAAGGGGATGATGAAGATGTGCATTTTGGAGACACGGTCAAAGGCAGTGACTGGGGGTGCGACCAGGATGTGGCCAGAATGTTTGTGAACACCGCCCCCAAGGCGATCCGCCAGCTGGCGGCCTGGGGGGTTCCCTGGTCCCGGGTCAGGGGCGGGGACCGGGAAGTGATCATCAACGGGGAAAAAGTCACCATCACGGAAAAACATGAAGCCCAGGGCCTGATAACAGCCAGAGATTTCGGGGGCACCAAGAAATGGCGCACCTGCTTCACCTCGGACGGCACCGGCCATACCATGCTCTATGCCATGGACAACAAGGCGATCCAGCTGGGCATCCCCGTGCATGAACGAAAAGAAGCGGTGGCATTGATCCATGAGGACGGCGTCTGTTACGGGGCCATAGTGAGGGATCTGATCACCGGAGAGCTCATCGCGTATGTGGCCAAGGCCACCACCATTGCCACCGGCGGATATGGCCGGCTCTATTCAGTGACCACCAATGCCGTGATCTCCGAGGGCATCGGCACGGCCATCGCCCTGGAAACCGGGGTGGCCACCCTGGGGAACATGGAAGCGGTGCAGTTTCATCCCACGGCCATCGTGCCCGTTGGTATTCTCACCACGGAAGGGTGCCGGGGCGACGGCGGTCTTCTGCTGGACAAGGACGGATACCGGTTCATGCCCGATTACGAGCCCGAGAAAAAAGAACTGGCCTCCAGGGATGTGGTGTCCCGGCGCATGACCGAGCATATGAGAAAAGGCAAGGGCGTGCCCTCTCCCTACGGGGACCACCTGTGGCTGGACATCACCTTGCTGGGCCGCAAACACATTGAAAAGAACCTGCGGGAAGTCAAGGAGATCTGCGAATACTTCCTGGGCATCGATCCGGTCAAGGAATATATTCCGGTGCGGCCCACCCAGCACTATTCCATGGGCGGGGTGAGAACCAATGCCACGGGCGAAAGCCCCACCCTCAAGGGACTGTTTTCCGCCGGGGAAGCCGCGTGCTGGGACATGCACGGATTTAACCGCTTAGGCGGCAATTCCGTGGCCGAAACCGTGGTGGCAGGGATGATTGTCGGGGAGTTTGTGGCCGACTATTGTGAGAAAAATTCCCTGAAGGTGTCTACATCCACTATCGAGCATTTCCTGACAACAGAGGAAAACAAGATCGCGGACCTGCTTCTCAGAGAGTATGGAGAAAATCCCTATGAACTCAAGGCGGAGATGCAGCAGATCATGATGGACAAGGTGGGTATTTTCCGCAACGGACCGCACCTGGAACAGGCCGTGGAGGAATTGCAGGTGCTCAACCAGCGGGCCAGAAGCATTGCCCTGCGGAACCGGATCTCGTCTGCCAACCCGGAACTGGTGGAAGCCATCCGGGTGCCCAAAATGATCAAGCTGGCCCTGTGCGTGGCCTATGGCGCCATGCTTCGAACCGAAAGCCGCGGCGCCCATGCCAGGGAAGATTATCCGGAACGAAACGACAGAGACTGGCTCAAGCGCACCCTGACCACCTGGCCGGATGACCGCGCGGACCTGCCCGAGGTCGCCTACGAGGATCTGGATGTCATGAAAATGGAAATGCCGCCGGGTTCCCGGGGATACGGGGTGGACAACACCATTCATCATCCGGACACGGAAAAACGGCTGGCTGAAATCGAGGAGATCAAGAAAGCCCATCCGGATGCAGACCGGTTCGAGCTTCATCAGCTGCTGAATCCCACACCTATTCCGGAAAAATTCAAAGGCAAAAACGAGCGTATCGGCA
>JBFLKI010000141.1:0-2826 GCA_040883135.1 Desulfotignum sp.
ACAAATATCCCCAGACCATCATTGAAGTGGGCGGGCATACCGACACCCGGGGTTCGGAAGAATATAACCTGCGCCTGTCCGAGCAAAGGGCCCAAGCCGTTAAAGATGAGCTGATCCGCAACGGAGTGATGGCCCAGCGGATCAACGCAGTGGGATATGGGGAATCACGCCCCATATCCTCTGATCATGCCATGAACCGCCGGGTTGAAATCATCATTGTGCCCATCCGCCAGGAATAAGGCGACTTTGCCGTTCAATACCGACCTAGAATCCTGAAGGTTTCTGTTTTTTCCTCGAGCAGGGCCCGCACGGGAGATAGATCTTTTTTTTCGATATCCGCTTCCAAATCGGCATAGAACATGTATTCCCAGGGTTTGCCGTGAATGGGCCGGGACTCCAGTTTTACCAGGTTGATGTCATAGTCACTGAAAATTTTCATAACCTCGAACAGGGCCCCGGGCTTGTTGCCGGTAGAAAAAATCACCGAGGTTTTGACTACTCTTTTGCGGCCTTTGTATTCTCTGGCAATCACGGCAAACCGGGTGTAATTCCGGGGATCATCCTCAATGGATTCATCCAGGATCTGCATGTCAAAAATCTGTGCCGCCATGGTAGACGCAATGGCGGCAAGACCTGTATCACCTGAGTCCTTTACCTGTTTTACGGCCTGGGAGGTGGCGGCCACCGGTACCCGTGCCATCCAGGGATACTGATCCAGGTAGTTCGAACACTGGGCCAAGGCCGGAGGCGGGGCCAGGACCTGTTTGATACCGTCTTTGACCGCTCCTTTGTGAGCGATCAGGGCATGCTGGATCCGGATGACGATCTCACCGATAATTTTCAGGTCATATTCCTGGAGCAGGTCAAAATTCTCGTGGATTGAGCCGGACAATGAGTTTTCCAGCGGAATCACCCCATATTCGGACCGGCCTGAGGCCACTGCCTCAAAGATATCCCTGAACCCTTTCATGGGAACCGGCGCGATATCATCCCCGAAATACGACAGGGCCGCCTTGTGGCTATATGTCCCGAACTCACCGATAAACGCGGCGGTTTTGACGGCGTCCTCATCCAGATCTTGGATCAGTTCCGTTTTTTTCAGATAATCAAAATCCAGCTGCTTGCCCACCACCGGTGCAATGGTGTAGATGTCGCGCATCAGTTTGCCGAACTGCTCGGGATAAAGGCTCTGGGGCCCGTCTGACAGGGCGTTGTCCGGGTCATGGTGCACCTCGATCATGAGCGCATCGGCCCCGGCCGCCACGGCGGCCCTGGCCATGGGGCTGACCTTTTCTCTGATGCCTGTGGCATGGCTGGGATCGATGATAATGGGCAGATGCGTCAGCTGCCTGAGCACCGGAATAGCGGACAGATCAAGCGTGTTCCTGGTATACGGCTCAAAGGTGCGGATACCCCGCTCACACAGAACGATGTCGGTGTTTCCGCCGGCGGCGATATATTCGGCAGACATCAGCCACTCCTGGATGGTAGCGGCCAATCCCCGTTTGAGCACCACCGGCTTTTTCATTTTTCCCACACATTTGAGCAGCTCGAAATTCTGCATATTTCTGGCACCGATCTGCACTGCGTCCACATATTTCTCCATCAAATGGACCTGGGACGGAGACGTCATCTCCGTGACCACGCCCAGACCGGTCTCTTCTCTGACCTTTGCCAGGATCTTCAGGCCCTCTTCTTCCAGACCCTGAAAAGAGTATGGGGATGACCGGGGTTTGTAGGCACCGCCACGGAACAGCAAGGCGCCATAGCGTTTCACCTGTCTGGCAATGGTCATGGCCTGATCCAGACTTTCCACGGCACAGGGACCGGCAATCACCACGATGCGGTCTCCGCCCACCACCACGTTGTTGATGGCCACCCGGGTGTCTTCCGACTTGAACTCCCGGCTTACCAGTTTGTGGGCCGTGGAAACCGGCAAAACCTCAGCAACGCCCGGTATGCCCAGGTAATCATCCGGTTTTCGGGTGCCTTTTTTTACAATGCCGATCACCGACTGACCGGCATCCGTGATTCTGCAGCAGACGCATCCATCTTTGGCCAGCAGACTTTGAATACCGGCGTCCTGGTCCGGGGTGATCTGTTTGTCTAAAACAAGTTTCATTTCGATCTTCTCCTTACGGGGTCATGGCAGCCCTTTGCGGGATTGGTTTTCTGCCTGTAAAAAACAAAAAGGCTTCGGAAAAATCTTCCCGAAGCCCTGTAAAAACTTAAAAGCCCCGGGTGGCTCATGTTGTCCACCCGGGGCTTTATTATTTTTGATTATTCAATAAAGCATTACACCGGATGAACGCTCCTAAAGAAGAAGCGTCCAAAATGAAATATGGTTTGTCCTGTTTTGGGTATCATGGCTTTGGTCCCACTTTGTTTATCTGACGATGACTTATCTGTCTACAGGGCATTTTGCGATTTGTCAACAAAAAAATATCTATTTTCTTCATGTCGGTCGCCATGAGATTGCGTGCGCTTTCAGCGGCGCCAGCCGCCGATCAGGTGCAGGTGCAGGTGGAAAATCACCTGGCCCCCGCCCCGTTCCACATTGAACAGCAGCTTGTACCCGGACTGGTCCACTTCCTGTTCTCTGGCCATTTTCGCGGCCAGGTGGAACAGCCCCCCCACCAGAGACTGGTGGCCGGGTTCAAGGTCGTTGACGCTGCGGATATGGAGTTTAGGCACCAGCAGCAGGTGAACCGGGGCGGCCGGCTTGATATCTCTGAACACCACATAGGTGTCGTCTTCATACAGAAACCGGGTGTTGGTCTCCTTATTGGCTATTTTACAAAAAAGGCAGTCTTCAGGCATGGTGGG
>JBFLKI010000142.1:0-5584 GCA_040883135.1 Desulfotignum sp.
ATGCCGGGGGGGACTTTTCATATGTCAGTCCGGGCGTGGAACGATTGACCGGGCTTTCCGCCGGCCGCGTTCAAAACATGGGCCACAGCGGATGGGTGAACCGGATCCATGCGTCAGACAAAAGAAAGGTACAGACCGCGTTCAACCGAATGTTCAAGGAGAACGTGCCGCTGGATATCGTTTACCGGTTCAAATGCCGGGACGGCCGGTTTGTCTGGTTCCAGGAAAAATCAGGCAGTGTGTATGAAACCGAGTCGGACGGGTGTCGCCGGGTGGACGGGATGACCATGGACATCACGGCCCGGATGAGGGAACAGGACCGACGGGTGTCGGTGAAAGAAAAAGCGGTGATCGCCCCCTTTTCTAAAGGGATTTCCCATGACCTGGACAACCTGCTGAACGGAATCGTGGATTACCTCCAGCTGTCGGCATTGAAATCCGCCGATTTTCAGGACCGGGAGCGGTTCCTGGACAATGCCCTGAAAATCAGCCGCAACGCCCTGGCGCTGAACCGGGATATTTCCCTGTTGGCCACACAAGACCGGCCTGTGGAAAAAGATGCCCAGTTTTCCCGGGTGGTGGCCGGGGTGGTTCGGTCCCTGCTCGAAGGCCGTGCTGTTGAATACCGAGTGGACATACCCGACGCGCTGTGGCCCTGCCGGGTCAACACCCGGTTGATGGCCCGGGCGCTCGAGCATATCATTGTTAATGCCTGTGAGGCGGTGGCCGGCAAACGCAACGGATTCATTGCCGTGACGCTGGAGAATCAGCGCATCGATGAAAACAGCCCGGCGGAAACCCAGGAGATATCCGGGATTCACCCCGTTCCGGGCCGGTGTGTACAGGCCGTGATCCGGGACAATGGCCGCGGTATCGATGCCCCGGCTCTCTGTCAGGTGTTTTATCCCTATTTTTCGACAAAACCCAGGGACATGAAACAAGGGGTCGGCCTGAGCCTGGCAATTGCCAGGACAATCGTGCTGCGGCACGGAGGGGACATCGGGGTTTGTTCAAGCAAAGATCATGGAGCAAAAATAATCATCCGCCTGCCGGCTCAAACAGAGGGAATTCGGCATGAAAACCGTCCTGATCGTGGATGATAGCAAGATCAACATCGATGTGCTGGTCGGGATCCTGAAAACGGATTACAAAATCGGGGTCAGTCTCAATGGAAATGATGCCCTAGAATTTGCAAAAAAACACCGTCCCGATCTGATTCTTCTGGATATCATCATGCCTCGGATGGACGGGTTCGAGGTCTGCCGGAAGTTGAAGTCCGATCCCGGAACACGGGAAATTCCGGTGGTTTTCATCTCCGGCATGGATCAGCCGGGTCAGAAGCAAACGTGTCTTAATTGCGGCGGGGTGGATTATATCATCAAGCCGTTTGAGAGCCGTGAAATCAAAACAAAGATCCACACGCATCTGAAACAGGCGTGAATTCGACACACGGACTGGACGCTGACAACATAAAGAGAAGACAATCATGGGACACACGGATTACCCTGGAAAAATACGGCATGGAAACTACAGTCATGCCCTGAAAGCGCATGTCGAGAAACATATCGACCGGCTTGCCGCGTTTGACAGGACCCGTATACCGGTCATCCCCTATATCTGTGTCCGACAGGATCCGGAAAATGACATATGGTACGAGTTTGCCGGCAAGCGGTTCTGTGATCTGATGGGGTGTTCTGCGGTGGAACTGGCCGACATGTTTAAAAAATGCATTTTGGAACGCCGGGTCTATGATAGCCCGGATGGCCCGGGTGAACGAATCGATCATCAGCCAACGGGATACCCCGGTCTAACGGAATCCGAAAGAGGGGTTGTGGAGGCCATCTACAAATTGCAGCTCCCGGACGGTGAGGTGGTATGGCTAAAGGACCAGGCCATGGTTACGGCATTCACGCAGGACTGCATCCAAGTCTCATCTGGCTGTTTCACCGTTGTGACCCGGGAGATGGAAGCGGAAGAGGCGTTGAAAGAAACCCGGCACATGCTCAAGGAAAAAGCGCGTGCCCTGAATCTGGCCCGGAAAATTCAGGAGGAAAACGCGGCCCGGCTGTCCAGTGCCGTCAAACAGTTGGATGCCGCCAGAAAAGAGGCGGAAAGGGCCAACAAAGCCAAAAGTGAATTCCTGGCGGTCATCAGCCATGAGATACGCAATCCCATGAACGGTATTGTGGGCACCTGTGATCTGATCATGGCCGAAGACCTGACCCGGCAACAGGCGGAATACCTGGAGATTTTCCGAAGCTCGGCCCTGTCACTTTTAGGGCTGATCAACGATATCCTGGATTTTTCAAAAATCGAGGCCGGAAAACTGGAGTTCCAGGAAATGCCCTTTGATATCCGGGATGTCGTGGAAGAGGTGTCGGATATCTTTCTGGAGATGATCGCCCGTAAGCATCTTGAACTGGTCGTGGATATCGATCCAGAGGTGCCTGAACAGGTGATCGCAGATCCCACGCGTCTGCGCCAGGTGCTCATCAACCTGATTTCCAACGCCCTCAAATTTACCCGACAGGGAGAAATTGTCATCCAGGTGGCGCCGGTGCGGCGAGAAAACTCTGTTCTCGAGCTGGGGTTTCGGGTGACGGACACGGGGATCGGCATCGCACCCGAACATTTCGATTACCTGTTCGAATCGTTCACCCAGATTAACGGTACGGAAACCGAAGAATATGGCGGAACCGGATTGGGCCTGGCCATCTGTCGCCAGATCGTTGAAATGATGAACGGCACCATCGGTGTGGACAGTTATCCGGGTCAGGGCAGTACGTTTTACTTCAACGTGCCGGTCAAATTTACAGATACCGCTCAAGCCCATTTTGTATCCGGTCGGGCGCTGATCGCCATGAAAAACCAGTCCGGCCGGCAGTCTCTGTCCCGTCTGCTCGAGTCCTGGGGAATGTGTGTCACCGCCTGCGGCTCCGCTTTTCGGGCCGTGAACAGGTTTTCTGAAGAACGCGGGGATTCGCCGTATTCCCTGGTGATCATGGATATGGCGCTGCCGGATATTGGAGACCCGGAGATATCCAGGAACCTGAGATCCATGACCGGATCCGCCGACCTGCCCATCGCGCTTACCCGGATGGGGAAAAATAAGGATTTGATCCAGTCCGGGGAACTGGGATTCACCCGATTCATGACCAAACCGGTGAAGCAGTCAATCTTGAAAGATTTGGTGCGACACGCATTCGGTGGTGCCGGCAGAACGGAGATAGCATCTGTGACAGCCCTAAAAAAGGCCCCCTCTTTTTCAAACGCCCGGATACTTCTGGTGGAAGACAATCCTGTCAACCTCAAGATCGGTTCAAAAATGCTTGAAATGGCGGGGGGCGTGGCCGTGGATACGGCGCGAAATGGTCTGGAAGCCATTGATAAAGTTCAAAAAAACGATTATGACGCCGTGCTCATCGACATACAGATGCCGCACCTGGATGGTATCGAAGCCTCCCGCGTCATTCGCCGGCAGTTTTCCAAAGCCCGGCTACCCATCATCGCTATGAGCGCCCATGCCGGGGCGGATCACTGGAAAGCCTGCTTGGAAGCCGGGATCAATGATTACATCCTCAAACCCGTCAGCCGAAATGGACTGTTTGACGTACTCAATCGGCAGATCGGTTCCGCTCGCAAATCACCTGCGTTGGAATCACCGCCGCACGCCGGGCAGTCTTCGGTTCATCCGGCAGCGGAACCGACATCCTTGCCGGGCCTGGACATTCCTGCCGGCCTGGAACGGCTGGGAGGGGACGCCCATATTTATGCAGAGATCCTGACGGATTTTTGTCAGACATACGTCGGATTTGAGCAGGAAATGAAGGAACTGATCCGTCACTCGGAATTCAAACGCGCGGCAGACCTGAGTCATTCCATCAAAGGCGCGTCCGGAAATCTATCCGCCACGGCATTATTTGAATCGGCAAAAGCGCTGGAACTGGCCTGCCGGCAGAAGCAAAAACAAGATGTTCCGTCGCTGCTGGCGCAGGTTCAGTCGGCGTATGACACCGTCTGCCGATCGGCCGGTCAGTTCTGTGAACAGATCAAGTCCCGGACAGATAGTGAACGTAAGAACGCATCCCCGTCCGTTCCGAATGACCCTGACAAGGATATGGCGGCCCTGTCCTGGTCTCTGCTGGACAGCCTGGATCAGTGCGACCCGGTTCTTTCTGAAAACCTGGTTCGGGAAATAGCCCCCCGGATTCAGGACACATGGAAAAAAGAGATGGATCATCTAATCAACGCCGTTAAAAACTATCAGTTTGACGATGCCAGGAAATATGTGACAGAGCTCATGGAAAAGGCGGGGGTCTAAACGTGAGCATAGATGAGGGATTCATGAAAACGATCGACGACTGCATGATTCTGCTGGTAGATGATTCCAGATCCAGTGTGAACATGCTGGTGAACGCCCTCAAGAACGACTACAAACTCGGGGTGAGTCTCAACGGTGAAGACGCGGTCAGGTTAGCGAGACAGAACCTCCCGGACCTGATACTGCTGGATATCATTATGCCCGGCACGGATGGATTTTCCGTATGCGACACGCTCAAGGCAGATCCCCGGACCCGCGACATTCCCATCGTCTTTATTACGGCAATGGACGACCTGAGTCACAAAACCAAGGGGTTTGATGCCGGGGCCGTGGATTATATCACCAAACCGTTCGATATTACCGAGGTCAAGTCCCGGGTTAAGACCCATCTGACCCTGAAGCTGGCCAAAGAAGCCTTGAAAAACCAGAATGCCATTCTGGAGGAGACCGTTCGGGAACGGACCAGAGAACTGCGAAAGGCCCAGATCGAGGTGATCGACCGTCTTGGCAAGGCCGCGGAATACCGGGATCAAAACACCGGCACCCATATCAACCGTATGAGCAAATACTGCCGGCTCATGGGAAAGGCCCTGGGGTTTTCTCGGGAAGAGTATGACCTTCTGGACCTGGCCGCCACCATGCATGATGTCGGAAAGATCGGTATTTCCGACAATATTCTGCTCAAACCCGGAAAGCTGGATACCCTGGAATGGGAAGATATGCGGTCCCATACCCGCATCGGCGAAAAGCTCCTGTCCGGTGGCACGTCTCAACTGCTGGAGCTGGCGCGGGTCATTGCCATGACCCATCATGAAAAATGGGACGGGACCGGTTACCATCAGCGGCTCAAAGGCAAAGAAATTCCGCTGGTCGGAAGAATCACCTGCATCTGCGACGTGTTTGACGCCCTTATTTCCAGGCGGCCCTACAAAGACCCGTGGCCGGTGGACAAAGCGCTGGCTGAAATCAAAAAAGGCAGCGGTGTGTTTTTCGATCCCGAACTGGTAGAGGTGTTTCTGTCACTTGAACCGGAAATCAGAAAAATCATTGAAACACATCAGGATTGATTTTTACAGGAGTGCAAATGTCCACCAATTCTGAAAGTGCCGGGAGAGCCATGATACGATACAAAGTCATCGCCGTTTGTCTGTTTGTCTGTCTGTTGAGCGCCAGTGTGTTTGCATCCCGGGAAAAACAGTTGTTTGAAACCGGGATCGACCATTTGAAACAGCACCGCTACGAGGCGGCCGTTCAGGCGTTCAC
>JBFLKI010000143.1:0-4269 GCA_040883135.1 Desulfotignum sp.
ACAATTAAAAAGGGCTTTCAGCGAATATCGTTGAAAGCCCTTTGAAATCTGGTGCCCAGGAACAGAATCGAACTGCTGACACGGGGATTTTCAGTCCCCTGCTCTACCGACTGAGCTACCTGGGCGTGAACAGCAAACGAAAGGGTTTATATGTTTTTTGATCCGGGATGTCAAGCAAAAAATAAAACATTCATGGCAGGGTTACATGTCTCCCAGCCGGTGCTGAACCAGGGCAGCTGCGCACAGAGACGCGGTTTCAGCCCGCAGGATCCGGGGACCCAGGGAGCAGGGTATGAATCCTTTTGCAGAGGCCTGATGGATTTCCGATTCTGAAAATCCCCCTTCGGGTCCGATCAGTAAAAGTGCCTTGTCATGGCCTGTTAATGGCGTCAACCGGGACACCGGTTTCCCGCCCTGTTCCCAGAACGCGATGCAATGATCAAACTTGTCGGCCATATCCAGGACGTGCGCGAGTGTTGTGGGATAGGAAATGTCCACCAAGCGGCTTCTCCGACATTGTTTGATGGTTTCATTGGCAATGGTCTGCCAGCGTTCCATGCGCCGGGTCAGGGCCTTTTTGTCCGGGGAGGGGACCGACCGTTCACAAAAAAAAGGAATCCACCGGGTAATGCCGATCTGGGTCAGGCCCTGGATGACATCATCCATTTTCGGGTGTTTGAGCATGCCGGTGCAGACGGTAAGGGACAGGGGGGATTCGGTTCCGGACGGCCGGGTGTCCAATATTTCCACCACCACCTGGTCCTGGCTGCTGTTCAGGATCCGTCCGGAAAAGTCGGTTCCCATCCCGTCCGTAAATACCAGGTCGTCTCCTGTGGTCAGGCGCAGCACCCGGACGACGTGCCGGGCGTCCGGCCCTGCTATAACTCCTTTGTTCTCACGGATCCGATCCCTGGGGATTAAGAATTTCTGCATATGGTTGTGTGTCCTGTCCCAGAATTTTTCAGAGCATACGGGTTTTTTTGAAAAAAAACAATCCCGGTCCCGGAGCATATGGGGCCTGCAATTTTTCAAGCATCTGAAATATATGTGTGGATGCGGCTTTACAAAAAATTTTGATTTACAGGCTGACTGCGTTTTTTTTGTTAATTTACTTGTAATATTTTTTTTAATGGGTTAATTAAAAAATATTCCTGTAAATTGAGGCGAGATATGTTTTTTTTGGTTGAAACCGAGATGGAAATATTCAGGGCATGGCTCCGGAAGGTCATCAAAACGGATAAAAATCTGGTGATCGATGGGAAAAGAGTGCCGGCAAAAATATTGGCAAGACGGCTTCAAATCAGTGAAGCGGCCTTGACGGGCTATCATTCGGGCAGAAAAAACCAGAAAGGTGTCAGAACGTTTCCAAAAATCCCTCAGACTATCCAGCAGGAAATCTTGCGGCTCACCGGAACATCCCGGGAAGAGATGCTTCGAATCGGGAAGTTGGTGTTGAAACCGTCCCCCCCTCAGGGGGAACTTGTTTCCATGACGGATCCCAGGATCGACCGGCGGGTTTCTCCGGACAACCTCTCCAATCTTGCCCGCCTGCGCCGCCGTGCCCTTGAGTTTGACAACCAGATCCTGGGCACCCAACTGGTCCAATCCCTTATCGAAATAGAAAAAATTGATCCTGTCACGCTCAAGGAGTTTCTGGATATCCTCCAGGTAAAAATTAAGTATCTGCGGGATCAAAAAAGCCAGGAATCAAACCACCAGGAAAAGTAATCCGGATCGCATCGCTGTTTTAACCGCCCTGACAATGTGCGGTTACCTGGCAAGGAAGTTCAGAAACTGTCATAATCAGGTATTCCGCTATGAGGGCATTTCCCGGGCCAGGGACTCCGGATCCGGCGTCGTGATGGGCGCAATTCTCCACAACGCAGAAAACTGGCTGTCCAGGACCTCTTTTTTCTTCTCCACAGGCGATATCGGCATCATTCAACCAACCGCAGATACGATCAGCGATTTTGGCGACGGGATTCTATTTTTTTGTCGTTTGCCGCAGTAACCGGCTTTTGCCGGCTGAATAGGCCAGATAGCAGGTCGATTCGATGTGATCGATAGGATGACACGGAGGCATGGGGCGAGGTATTTTTCAGGTTGATGAACAGTGGGTGCCCCGGCCCTGTCTATCCTCACCTTCTGTTCCGTTTTACGGGCTGAACGGGCATGCTACGCTGAACGGCAAAAATTGGGGGCAGGTAGGTCCTCAAACAGTTTGCCGTTTGCTTTAAAGCACCTGGTTCAGAATGAGGTTCGACCAGCCAGGATCGTCCCCCACTGGCAGCTGACGGCAGATATTCACGAGCCACCGATAACGAGCCCCTGGTGGTGTCTTGCAAACGGACTGTCGGAGCCTGTGGATTCCAGGCCGGCAGTAGGGCAGCTCCGGAGGGGGCGGGCGGGAGTGCGTCATAAACAGGTGTGCAATCCTCAAGCCTTGGTTCTCCCATCCAATCCCATTCCTTGACTCCATCCCTCAAAGATTATAAACTGATCCTGTTTTTAACTGTTTGATTGGAGGACGCCATTATGACCCGACTGCTGACCAAATTCTGTATTTTCATGCTCATCAGTATCTTTGTGATCACCAGCGCGGTCATTCCGGCCGTTGAAGCCAGGATGATCGACACCCCCGCATACCTTGACCAGTCCAACGACTCAGATAGGGGGAGGCTGACATCGTTTATGGCCCGGGAAGATGTGAGAGAGAAACTGGCGGCCCTGGGCGTGAACCCCGATGATGCCGCCAACCGTATCGCGGTATTGACCGACCAGGAGGTGTCGCAGCTGCAGAACCGCATCAATGACCTGCCGGCCGGTTCCGGCGTGCTGGCGGTGCTGGGCGTTGTCCTGGTGGTGCTCATCGTGCTGGAGCTTGTGGGCGTCACCGATGTGTTCAATCGACTATAACCCCACCACATGACCCGGGGGCACATTTTTCTGGCCGCCCTGGTGCTGTTTGCCGGGGCCGGATGCGCCGGCAAAAGCGATATCCGGCTTGTGGACCCCGGTCAGGGCATGGAATTGACCGCCACGCCCTTTTTTGCCCAGAAAAAATACCAGTGCGGCCCGGCCGCTCTGGCCATGGTGCTTGGGGCCTCCGGCATCGACGTCCAGCCGGATGATCTGGTCCCGGGCACATATCTGCCGGGTCGCCGTGGAAGCCTCCAGGTGGAGATGGCCGCTGCCACCCGGCAATGGGGCCGGATTCCTTACCCGGTGCCCCCGGATCTGGCTGGCCTGACCGGCCAGATCCAGTCCGGACGTCCTGCGCTCGTGCTCCAGAACCTGGGCCTGGCCCGGTGGCCGGTGTATCACTATGCCGTGGTGATCGGTGTACATCCCCCGGATCGCCTGATCCTTCGCTCGGGCACCCGAAACCGGTTGGAAATGACGGCCGTCCGGTTTAATACCACCTGGCGCCGGGCCGGATCATGGGGTCTGATCGTTCTATCACCCGGCGAGATCCCTGAAAACGCCGACCCCGTCACCTTTGTCAGTGCCGTGGCTGATTTTGAATCCGCCGGCAATACCGCCCATGCCGCAGCTGCATACCGGGCGGCCCTGGATGCCTGGCCGGATGACCTGAATGTTCAATTCGCCCTGGCAAACAATTATCTGCAGCAAGAAAAGCATGCCGCAGCCGCTTTACTCTACCGACGCGTGCTCGCCGCCGACCCGGATCACGTGGCCGCTGCCAACAACCTGGCCGAAGCCCTGGCCCGGCAGGGATACCCGGAACAGGCTCTGGCCGTAATTCAGGCCGCCGTCATCACCGCAGAACGAATTCGTTCCCCGCTTTTGAAAGTGATTCTAGAAACCCGGCAGGAGATCAAGCAGGCATTGCAGGAAATAAATGCAGCACCAGCCTTCTAAATAATCAATAGGCGACTTTTTTGATAACCAAATAGACCAACGGCGGTTCGATGACTTCTGTTTAATTAGGTTGACACCCGGTGGACACTTTGATAAATTTTTGGAATTCGGGTCTGTAAGGATCTGGTTTATTTTCGGAAAAAGAGAGGGTGTATGACCGGTGAAACAAAACAGGATGATCCGATTATCGAATTGACGGATGTGGTGGAAGACGGTGAAGATACGGAACAAACCTTTTCAGATGAAATCTTCTCATACGATGAGATGCAGGATGAAAATCTTGATGAATTGACGGATGTGGATGATTTCAATGAAATTGAAGATATTGAAAAGGCAGTTGCTGCGGATGAAATTTCAGTACCCGATGAGATATCTGTCTCTGATGAG
>JBFLKI010000144.1:0-37368 GCA_040883135.1 Desulfotignum sp.
GCCTGCTCCCACGGACTTTCTCCCCTGGCCGTCCGCAGGGCCTAGTCCATGGATGCGGCTGCCTTCTGTCCGGCGGCGATGGCAGCGATCACCATGGCCGGTCCGGTGACCACATCGCCACCGGCCCATACCCTGGGATGACTGGTGGAAAAATCCTTGTTGACATGAAGCCGGGTTTTTTTCATATCCAGTCCGATTTTGTCAGACATCGATTCTAGTTCCGCTTTCTGTCCGATGGCGGGGATCAGGGTATCCACCGGGATGATAAATTCGCTCCCCTCAATCGTCACAGGCCGCCGGCGACCGCTGGCATCAAAGGAACCCAAGCGCATCCGGGACAGCTTCAACGCACAGATCCTGCCGTTTTCCATTATTATCTCCACAGGGGCTGCCAGACACGAAATGGTCACGCCTTCCTCCTGTGCAGCCCGGATCTCCGCTTCCAGGGCGGGCATGTCCTTTTGCTCCCGGCGGTAGATCATGGTTACGGAATCCGCCCCCAAGCGGACAGCGGTTCTGGCCGCATCCACCGCTGAATTTCCACCGCCGATGACTGCCACGTGTTTTCCCACGGTGACCGGTTGCCCCATGTTCCATGCCCGCAGAAATTCCACCGCCCCCATTACCCCGGCAGCATCCTCGTTGGCCAGGTCAAGGGACATGCTTTTCTGCGAACCCACGCCGATATAAATAGCATCAAAGCATGATTCTAGATCGGAAAATGCCATATCCTGTCCGATTTTTGTATGGGTTTTCAACACCACGCCCGTGTCCAGAATCTCCTGAATTTCACGGTTCAGAATTTTCCGGGGCAGCCGGTAGGCCGGGATGCCCCAGCGCAGCATGCCGCCGGCTTGAGGCAGGGCCTCAAAAACAGTTACGTCATATCCCCGCTTTTTCATCTCCACGGCCAAAGTCAGTCCGGTGGGACCGGCCCCGATCACGGCTATTTTTTCGGTGTGAACCACCGGGAAGGGGACCACCCGGGGCGGGGCCGCATAATCAGTGATGAACCGTTTGAGATCCTTGATGGCCAGTGCATCATCCAGCTGGCCCCTGCGGCATTTGTTCTGGCAGGGATGACCACAGACCCTTCCGCATACGCTGGGAAAGGGATTGGTCTGTTTCAACACCTGATAGGCGTCATCCAGGCGGCCGGCCCGGATCAGGGCGATATAGGCGGGGATATCCATCTCCACGGGACACCCGTTCTGGCAGGGGGCTTTGAACAGGTCTGCGCATACCCCGACCGGACATTTTTTGTCGAAAATGTGGGCTTTGTATTCATCCAGAAAATAGCGCAGGGTACTGAGGAGCGGATTGGGTGCAGTCTGGCCCAGTCCGCACAACGCGGTATCCCTGATGGTATTCGCCAGGGTCTCCAGCAGTTCGATATCTCCCGGTTCACCTTTCCCCTGGCAGATGTTTTCCAGAATTTCCAGCATTCTTTGGGTCCCGATGCGGCACGGCGTGCATTTGCCGCAGGATTCATCCTGGCAGAACTCCATGAAGTATCTGGCCATGTCCACCATGCAGGTGTCTTCATCCATGACGATCATACCGCCGGATCCCATGATGGCCCCTGCCCGGGCGATCGCTTCATAATCGGTGGGCAGGTTGAGATGTTCGGCCGGGACGCACCCGCCTGATGGCCCTCCAAGTTGGGCCGCCTTGAATCTCTTTTTACCGGGGATGCCGCCGCCGATATCAAAAATGATGTCACCGATGGGGGTCCCCATGGGCACTTCCACCAGGCCGATATTGTTGATTTTGCCGGTCACTGCAAACACCTTGGTCCCTTTGGACGTCTCTGTGCCAATCTTTGCATACAGATCTCCGCCGCCGCGTATGATCCGGGGCACGGAAGACCAGGTTTCGACATTGTTGAGCAGGGAAGGTTTTCCCCACAGGCCCGACACTGCGGGAAACGGGGGCCGCGGCCGCGGCGTGCCGCGCCTGCCCTCAATGGACCGCATCAGGGCGGTTTCCTCGCCGCACACGAACGCCCCGGCTCCCTTGTAAATCTCGACCGTGAAGTCGGTTCCGGTGTCCATGATGTTTTTTCCCAGGAGACCTCTGTGTTCCGCCTGCTGAATGGCGATGGTCAGGCGTTCGATGGCCAGGGGATACTCGGCCCGGCAGTAAATGAAACCCTGACGGGCATCGATGGCAACGGCTGCGATAAGCATTCCCTCCAGTACCGAATGGGGGTCTGCCTCCAGAATGCTCCGGTCCATGAACGCTCCCGGATCGCCTTCGTCGGCATTGCACAACACGTATTTGGTATCGCTTCTGGCGCCTTTAGCAAAATCCCATTTCAGCCCTGTGGGAAATCCGGCGCCTCCGCGTCCGCGCAGGCCGGATGTTTTGATTTCCGATATGATCTCCTCGGGTGTCATACTGAAAAGTGCTTTGGCTGCAGCGGTATATCCATCTCTGGCAATGTATTCGTCAATTTTTTCCGGATCGATGTATCCCTTGTTTCTCATGGTCCAGGTCAATTGATGTGAGAAAAAAGGGATATCGTGTATGCAGGGGATTTTCTGTTTTGTCTGTGGGTCTTCATACAGAAGCCTTTCCACCCGCCGGCCTTTGATCAGGTGCTGTTCAACGATTTCCGGCACATCTTCAGGGTGCAATCCAAGATAAAAGGTGTCTTCCGGCAGAATCAGCATGACCGGTCCCATCGCACAGAACCCGTTGCATCCGGTTTCCGTTACCAGGATTTCGCCGCCGAGTCCCCGGTGCTCGATCTCTTCTGCAAGGGCTGCCTTGAAGGAATGGGTCCCGCTGGCCCTGCAGCCGGTACCCCCGCAAATCATGAGCCGGAGCCGGTACTGCCGCTGGATGTCAAGGACCTTGCGTTTGATCTCCTGCAGGGATTCAAGGCTGGTGATCCGTCCATTCATGATAGGCCTCCTTGTCATCACGGTAGCTGGCAATAATTTGATCTACGGTCGCCGGTTTTACCTGACGGTAAGTGGTGTCGTCCACCACCATCACTGGTGCAAGACCGCAAGCTCCCACACAACGGACAATGTCCAGGCTGAAAAATCTGTCCGGGTCCACCTCGCCGGGCAGAATCCCCAGTGTATACTCCAGCTTTTTGCCCAGCAGATGACCGCCCCGCACATGGCAGGCCGTGCCCTGACAGACCCTTACCTTGTGTCTGCCACGGGGTTTCATGGTAAAAAAAGAATAAAACGTGACCACCCCATATACCTGGGACAAAGGAATATTCAGACCTTTTGCCACCCGTCTCTGGATGATTTCGGGCAGATACCCGCTGACGCCCTGGACCTGTTCCAGCACGGGTATCAATGCTCCGGGCCGGTTACGGTTTACTGCGATGATGGTATCGATTTTCTGCCATTGCCCAGGAGTGAATTCATCGGGTAATGACTTCAGACGGCATGTGATTGTTTCCATGAACCCTCCTTCTTGTTTTTGGTCAGCTGTTTTGTCATCATCGTGAAACTGAGGTCAGATGAGAATATTTTTTACATTCAATCATATAAAGCAATATTTATGCCAAGATTGACAAAATCATAATTTTTGTGTCAAACAGGAATCACCTGATCAGACGTCTTAATTCTCAAAAAAACCGTTTTTTGGATAGTTTTTGAAAAAAGGCATACAAATTGCTTTTAAGTGCTACAATCAGAACAAATGCATGCAAACAGGCGAGTTAACTTAAACAGTCAGGATGAAATCATTATTATGAGAAAATATGAAATTCTGGATAAAAACAAAGTACTTTCATTGATCAAAAACGGGGATACGGTGGCATTCTCCGGATTTTCCCCGGCCGGCGGTGCCAAGGCCGTTCCCGGAATGCTGGCGGAACATGCAGTGGCGGAACACAGCCTGGGCAGAGAATTCCGGATCCGGGTGCTCACCGGGGCATCTGCCGGAGATCACATTGACAACGATCTGGCAAAGGCCAATGCCATTCAGTGGCGGGCCCCCTATCAGGGCGGCAGGGGACTGCGGGATCAGATCAACCGCCAGGAAGTGGAATATGTGGACATGCACCTGTCCCACCTGGCCCAGACCGTGAGTGCCGGTTTTTTCGGCAAAATTGACGTGTCGGTGGTGGAAGCCACGGAGATCACCCCGGACGGGCGGGTTTATCTGACCACCTCCATCGGCGCCTCCCCCACCTGGCTGGCCTGTGCCGACAAAGTGATCATCGAGATCAACCATCACCATTCTCACCGGCTGCGGGAACTGGCGGATATCTTTATCATCCCTCCGCCTCCCCGGCGCTCCCCCATCAATGTGCATACACCCCTGACCCGGATCGGCTGGCCCTATGCCCAGGTGGATCCGAAAAAGGTGGTGGGCATCGTTGAAAACAATGAGCCGGACCAGGTGGCGGCGTTCAGCGCGGAAGATGCGGTGAGCCGGAAGATCGCTGACCATGTGATCCGGTTTCTGCTGGCAGAAAGGCAGGCCGGCCGGATCCCCGACCAGTTTTTCCCGTTTCAGGCCGGGGTGGGCAATACCGCCAATGCCGTGCTGGCCGGACTGGGGGCGCATCCGGACATTCCGCCCTTTTACATGTATTCCGAGGTGTTCCAGGATGCCATGGTGGACCTGATGTCAGAGGGTAAACTGCTGGGGGCCTCCGCCACCGCCCTGACCGTTGTGCCGGAAAAACTGACCCGTCTGACAGACAACATGGATTTTTTCGAAAGCCGGATCGTGCTTCGACCCCAGGAGATCTCCAACCACCCCGGCATTATCCGGCGCCTGGGCGTGATTGCCATGAACACGGCTCTGGAAATGGATATTTATGGCAATGTCAACTCCTCCCATGTCTATGGCACCCATGTGGTGAACGGCGTGGGGGGCAGCGGGGAGTTCACCCGGAACAGCCACCTGTCCATCTTCATGACCCCGTCCGTGGCAAAAGGGGGTAAAATTTCAGCGGTGGTACCCATGACCCCCCATGTGGACAACAACGAACATTCGGTGCAGATCGTGGTCACGGAACAGGGCCTGGCGGACCTGCGTGGCCTGGGGCCCATGGAACGGGCAAAAAAAATCATCCTCACCTGTGCCCATCCGGCCTACCGGCCCTATCTGACCGATTACCTCAAGAACAGTCCCAGGGGGCACATCTGCCATGACCTTAGCCGGTGTTTCGAACTGCACCGGAACCTGATGACAACCGGGGCCATGCTGCCGGATCTGTCCGGTATTTAGCGTGCAGATTCCCGAATGACCGGGCCTGCCGGAAGCATGAACTTCCGGCAGGCCCGGTATGGTCCGTCATTCCGGATATTTTTACGAAATGACAGAAAACGGATCATTTGACAGGCAGCATGCCTCTTTCCAGTATCAGGGTCTTTCCCTTGTCAGATTTGATGAAATCCACAAAGATTTTCACGGTGCCGGTCGATTCACCCTTGGTCACCAGATTCATTGTCTGATAAAAGGGATAATCAGCATCGCCGGGTTTCGTGCCGTCGATCTGAATCACCTTCACTTTGGGATGGGTGATCTGGGCCCCCCTGGAGATAAAGGACACCGCTCCTGCCGGCAGGGATTCAATGGCTTCCAGCACCCGGGTGGAGGTGTAGGTCATGTAATCATACTGGACATCATTGTGACGCATCACCTGACGCCTGAAGTTCTTGTGGGCCCCGGTCTGTTCGCCCGGCACCACTAAGGTGACAGCCAGATTCGGTCCGCCCACCTCTTTCCAGTTGGCGACATTCCCTGAAAAAAGCGACTGAAGCTGTTCAGTGGTCAGGGCATCTACAGGTGTGGACTGGTGGGTGATTACCGCCAGGGGATCTTTGGCAAACGGAATGGCAACAAGCCCGAAATCCTTTTCCCTCTGGGACAGGGGCCTGACCGAGCTGGCCACATCGGTCATATCCTGCAACAGCCGGTAAACACAGGACTGGGATGATCCCACATACAGGTCGACGTCAATGCCGGTATCCTGGGTAAAGGTAATCAGTCGGGCATTTTCAAACGCTTCAAATACCTGGGCAGACGCACTGTACCGCAGTGACTGGCCAGCCGTTGCAGTCATGGGTAGATTCAGAGACAATACCAAAAACAAGATACTCATTAAACACGATGAAAACATTGATTTTTTCATGATCACTCCTCCATTGTAAGTCATTCGGTTATCCGGGTTTTAGACAACACCTTCAGGATGTTTCTTTGCCTGTTTTGACTTATTATCTTTTCAATTTGTATGCCAGACAATGAATAGCGATTCTTTATTGATATAACTTATTGTTTTTAATTTAATTGTTGTATTTTTTCCGGATTCGTTGCAGAGTGGTTGAAACGATTGTTTCGTCTGTAAAAACTGATGTCGTCATGATTTTTTACAGACGGGAAAGAATCATGACGACATCAGTTTTGGTGATGTGTGATAACAGAAATGCCGCTTGCTCTGGCTACTTCCAGAACTCGGGCACCACCAGGATAATGACGGTATAAATTTCCAGTCTTCCCAGCAGCATGCACCAGGCCAGGACCCATTTGGCCATGGCCGGCAGATGGGCAAAGTTTTCCGCCGGCCCCACGGTTCCGAAACCCGGTCCGATGTTGCCTAAACAGGACGCAACCGCCCCCAAAGCAGTAACTAAATCCAGACCCATAGCAGCCAGAACAGCGCTGGCGCCTAAAAACAAAAAAAGGTACAGGACCAGAAATCCCATGATGGACCGCAGCACATCTTCTGAGACAACCATCCGGTTAAGTTTGACATGGCGGACATTTCTGGGGTGGATCAACCGGAACAGTTCTCTGTAGGCAAACTTGAAGCACACAATCAGCCGGGCGACTTTCATGCCGCCGCCCGTGGAGCCGGCTGAAGCCCCAATGAACATGCAGGCAAACAGGATCACCTGGCTCAACCCGGGAAACAACTCATAATCGGCGGTGGCATAGCCGGTGGTGGTGAGAATTGAAACCGCCTGAAATGAAGCGAACCGGAAAGCATCGGCAAAAGAATCATACACACTGCCGTGGATATCCAGGGTGATGAGCAAACTAAAAATCAGGGAAAAGAGGATAAATGTTTTACATTCCGTATCCCGGAAAAATGCCAGGGGTTTGCCCCGCAGCATCTGAAAGTGCAGCGAAAAGTTAATGCCAGCCAGGATCATAAACACCACAATCACATAGTCGAAATAGGCGCTGTCATAGTGAGCAATGGAGGTGTTTTTCGGGGAAAATCCGCCGGTGGGCAGGGTGGTCAGGGCATGGCAAATCGATTCAAAAACAGACATGCCGCCGATGGCCAAAAGAATGACCATCAATAGGGTCAGCCCTGCATACACCATCCACAGGATTTTGGCGGAATCACTCAACCGCGGGGCCAGCTTGTCCGGGACAGGACTGGGCACCTCTGCCTTGTACAGCTGGATGCCGCCCACACCCAAAAAAGGCAGGATGGCCAGAGACAGGACAATGATACCCATGCCTCCCAGCCACTGGATCAGGCTTCGCCAGAACAACAGACTCGGTGAAGCCGCTTCGATATGGGGCATGACCGAAGACCCGGTAGTGGTGAACCCGGAGATGGACTCAAACACCGCATCGGTCACTGTGGTAAAATCCGCTGAAAAATAAAAGGGCAGGGCGCCGAACAGACCGATGGCGGTCCAGCTGAGAGCTACAACGGCCATCCCTTCCTTCTGGTTGATAAACGGGGCGTCTTCATCCATGTGGCGGGACAGCAGTCTGAGTATCAGGCCCGCAGCGAATGTGATGATCATGGACCAGATCAAAGAAAAATGTGCGCCATCGTTATAATACAGGCTCACCATCAGAGGGGTGATCATGATGAGCGCCAGTACCAGCAGAAAAATGCTGACAATACCTGAAATATACCGCCATCGCATTTAAAAGAATTCCAGCTTGACGGTCAGCAGTTTTTCCATTTTTTTGACCGCCTGCTTGACCGTGAACACGATGATCTGATCTCCCGGCGTCACAACGCTGTCGCCGGTGGGAATGATGATGTCGCCGTTCCGGATGATGCATACCAACAACGCGCCTCTGGGCATATGGATGTCTTTCAGGGGACGGTTGGTGATGTCTGACGTCTCAAGGGCTATGGCCTGGATAAATTCCCCGCGTTCCCCGAATATGGAGATGTCGGACAGCACTTTTCCCTGCCGGACATTCTGAAGGATGGAACTGACCGCGGAGAATCGGGGGCTCACCACCTTGTCAATTCCGATGGTGGATAGAAACGGGTAATAACTGGATTTGCCGATACGGGTCACCGTGTTTTTTACGCCCAAATTCTTGGCCAGCAGGGAAACCAGGACATTGGTTTCATCATCATCGGTCACCGAGATCACCGCATCGATCTGGTTGAGGTTTTCTTCCATAAACAGCTTCTGGTCCGACCCGTCGCCATGGAGTATTATGGTTTTGTCCATCTGTTCGGCCAGTTCCAGGCACCGGGTTTTGTCTGCCTCGATCAACCGGGTTTTGATGCGTTCTGTTTCCATTTGAGCGGCCAGGCGGGCACCGACACGGCCCCCTCCCACGATCAATGCACTCTGGATCGGGTTGATCTGAATATTGAAAAGCTTGAGGGTGTCTTTGAGCTGATCAGCATGGCTGACAAAATACACCAGGTCTCCGGGAAAAATATAATCACTGCCCCGGGGGACGATTACTTCATCTTTTCTGACGATGGCCGCAATCAGAGGGCGTTTGTCGCCGAACCGATTCTGGAAGTCCTTGAGGCACATCCCGGCCATGACCGAGGCAGCATCGATACGGATGCCTGTGTACCGGACTCTTCCATGGGCAAAATCACCGGTGTCCAGGGCCTGGGGAATGTCTACCAGCCGGCGGATGGTTTTGACCACCTCGATTTCCGGGTTGATGATGGTATCTATATAAGGAATCTGGGTTTTGAAAATCTCATGAAAGGTATCAAAATCAGTGTTTCGGATCCGGGCCAGTTTTTTGGTGGACGGAGACAAAAGATTGGTGACCAGGCAGGCGGTGAGGTTGATCTCATCACTGTCCGTGACCGCCAACAGGATATCGCTATCCTGAATGCCCGCCCGGGTCAGTACCGCCGGGCTGCTGCCGGATCCCTCGATCACCTGGACATCCAGGTCTTCAAACAGGATCCGGGCCAGGTCAGGGTTTTTTTCGATGACCACGACCTCTTTGTTTTCCGAGGCCAAACGGCTGGCAATGTTATAGCCCACCTCTCCGGCACCGACGATGATTATTTTCACACCTGATCTCCTGTTGATTCGGCCTTTCTGGGCGGTCAATTTACTAAAATCAGGCCTGCCTGTCAAACCCTATAAGATCAAAGTGAGGACCCGGCGCAGAAGATCGGTTTTATCGTTTATCTGTCTGCCATGACAACGACAGGCTCATGCCATAAGATCACAGACCATATCAAACACATCTGCCAGGCGCAAAATTCCCTTCACACGTTTCTTTTCCACCACCAGCAAAGACTGATGACAGCCGATGATGAATTGGTGGACCGCTTCGGACACCGGCGCATCGATATTGACATATTCTCCCCTTGACGGTGTGTACATGATCTCCCTGATGGGGATATTGGCGGCTTTTGCCACCAGGGCCTCCATCGACTCATGCCACAAACTGTATTTGTCCACCAGGGAAGAGAGAAATTCCTGATTAAACCCGAAATGGGACAGGCTCACGTTGCCGGGGTGATCCGTGCCGGCAAACTGACGGTATTTGGGTTCCATGGCTTTGAGAATTTCACGGATTCCCACCTTTCCAATGACGTGATGATCCTCCGCATCATACACAAGGACCGCCCGGTGTTTGTGGTTCATCTGTCTGTCGGCATTCACTTGTTTTAAAATCTGAATTGCCCCGGCCAGAGTGTCGGTGTCCGGAACCGTGGCATAGTCCGACAGGGGAATCATCAGTTCTTTGACTTTTTTCGCCTTCATGGTTTCCCTCCCTGTAATGTGGGTGGCGGTCGTGCCCGCAAGATTCAAAACCGGTTATTTTGCTTTTGGCATCGGCCCGGTGCATGAAGCCGATATCTCCGATACACCGGGCCGGGCAAACGGGTTAACTGATAAGGATCGGCATACCCAGCAGAGGCCAGATCAGCAGCACGGCCAGGGCCACCAGGGCCATCAGCAGAATACTGGCCGGAATGCCGTAGCCGAAAAATTCACCGGAGGTGAACTGTCCGGAGTTGTAGGCAATCGCATTGGGCGCGGCCCCCACCAGGAGCAGGAACGGCATGCCTGCCGTAACCAGGGCCGCGAACACGATCACTTCGGCGGCAACGCCCAGATAGGGTGCCACCACCAGTGCCACGGGAACGGAAATGGCAATGGCGGCCACGTTCATGATAAAGTTGGTCATGATCATGACAAAAAAGGCAATAGCCATGACAAACACGAACCAGTGGGCGTTCTGAAAAAACGCCAGCCAGTTGATGGCCAGCCACTCGGCGGCCCCGGTCTGCCACAAACAGAATCCCATGCTCATGGCACCGGCAAACAGCAGGATGATGTTCCAGGGAACCTCTTCCAGGTCCCGGATATCCAGGATGCCTGCAATAAAAAACAAGATGGTGGACACCAGCAGGACCGCCGCCTTGTTGAACGGCTTGAGTGCCGGAATAAACGACTGCATGGAGAGAAACAGGATCACGCCTAAAATGATGGCCGTAGCAATGATTTCATGACGGGTGAACGGACCCATCTCATCACTGAGCAGCCGGGCCTTTTCCCGCAATCCTGGAATGACCGATTTTTCCGGTTTCAAAAACACCATGAAAAACCCCCAGAGCACAAACACCATGATCCAGCCGATGGGAAACATGTAATAGGTCAGTTCAAAAAAAGTGACCGATTTGCCGGTAATTTCTTCATAGAATCCTAACGCCACTATGCCGCGGGCCGCTCCCAGAAGGGTGACGATACTCCCGGCCCCGGCCACGAACGCCATGCCCATGAACAGTCCTTTGCCGAATTTGGTGGGGCCTTCTTCATCCGTGTACAACGCATAAATAGACAGGAGCAGCGGATACATGGTGGCGGCCACGGCGGTGTGGGCCATGACATGGGTCAGCAGGGCCGTGACCACAAAGCATCCCAGATAGATCATGGAGGTGCGCTCTCCCACAATCAGCAGCATTTTATAGGCCAGGCGTTTGGTGATCCCCACTTTGGTGAACACGGTGCCGATGATGAGAGATCCGAAAATAAACAATACCGACGGATCCATGAAATCCTTGAACGCATCGGCGGCCGGCCGGATGAAAAACAGGGCCTGGACCACCCCGATGGCCAGACCGGTGACCCCGATGGGCACCACTTCAAACACCCACCAGGTGCCGGCCAACAGAAATAGGGCAATGGCGGCCTTGCCCTGGGGGGACAGGGTAAAGGCTTTGCCCATGGGATCCAGGGCATCGGGCCATGGGGGGGAGTAGTTCACAATAGCAAACAAGATGATTCCGATCATCAGAAACATGATCCGCTTCCAGTCTATCTGAATACCGGATGAGGCTGTCGATTTCGTATTCATGTCACTCCTAATTCTTTGGGTCAGTTAATCAATTCGGGTTTCAATTCTATAGTTACTTCAAGGCGTTTGTGCTCCGCCTTCATGTTCATTTATAACAGCTCTTTAGCCGGTTAAATCCGCAATGGGTTTGAATCAGGCTAAACAGAAGTTGAGGTCGGTAAATGGGATCATCCACCGAACCGCTTGAGAATATCCTTGATTTTTTCTTCGGTCTGTTTTTCCACCAGCAGCATTTTTTCCGCTTTGGCCTGTTTGATTTTAGCGGCCAGGGCCTCCAGATCTGCGGGTTTTTCCAGAAGATCCGTGGCACCGATTTTCATGGCCTCCACGGTTTTTTCCACAGTGGCATATCCGGTGAGCAGGATGATCTGCAGTTCCGGTTTTTGGGACTTGATGTTTTTCAGCGCCTGAATGCCGTCCATGCCCGGCATTTTGAAATCCATGACAATGGCATCGAAGCTCTCATTTTCCAGCATCTCCAGAGCTTTATCAGCCGAATCTGCTGTTTTGACGGTCATGCCCCGGGCTTCCATGCGTTCTGACATGATATCTAAGAAATCTTTTTCATCATCCACCAGTAACACTTTTTCTGACATGTTTTTCTCCTTGTTTTCAAATATCTCCTGCCGGGTTCATATCCGGCAAATTTTATCTACGCTCCGGAGGGATGGTGTATAGACAAAAGCCTGCTCCGGAATCCATTGGTTTGATCGTCATGTTCACCCGTGCCAGCAATGCCTGGTCTTCGGGACTGCCAAACAGGTTTCTTTTTTCCTGGGCCGGGCCGGAATCCCGGATAAAACAGATTTCTGGTATTTTTGGGTCGCTTCCGAATCGGACCGTTACCGGTTTTTCAAAGTCAGAAGATCCGTCAATCTGATTGCGGCAAAGCATGTCCAGCGCCCGGAATATCAAATGAAGCAAAGCGAATCGGGAGGCATGGATCCGGCAGGGCGCAGTGGCGGGAGTCACGGTCAGGCGGATCCGATCCTGCCGGAAAATCCGTTCAGCCAGGTGGGCCACCAGGTTCACCGCCTCTTCCATGTCTACGGTTTCTGCGTCATGATCCATGCTGTGGGAAAACCGGTTGAACCGTTTTATCATGTCATCGGCCCGGGCCACCTGTTTTTCGATTTTTTCACTGATGGTTGCCGCTTTCAGGGGATCGACGGGAATCGCCTTTTCTAAAGCATTGGCCGACAGGTCTGCCAGCAGCCCGGCGTTCTCATTGATAATGGCCAGAAAATTTTTCATGTCATGGGTCATGGCCGCGGACAGCGTCCCGAAAAATTTGATATCATTTCTGCTTGGTGACATGAATCGTTCCCTGGGCGTTGTGTTTTGAAGTGGACTCAACCGGTATGTCGGCTTTGGGCAAATGTAATGAGCCATCCGATACCGGCGGCCGGGTCGCTTTCACCGGCAGGGTCAGGACAAATCGGGTGCCTTTTCCCACCACGCTTTTGACGGTGATATCTCCACCCATTTCCTGGATCAGGCCATAAGTGATGGCCAGACCGAGACCCGCTCCCCAGCGGTCGTTTCGAGAGGAGTAAAACGGTTCGAAAATTTTGGGCAGATTTTCCGGAGAAATTCCCTTGCCGGTGTCGGCCACGGTGATGGTCAAATGGTCGGGGCTGTTTTTTGAAACCGCGATGGTCAGGGTTCCTTTCGATTCCATTGCAGTGATGGCGTTTTCCGCCAGGTTCAGAAAAATCTGAAGCAGACTGCTGCGGTCACATTCAAACCCGGGCACCGCCGGGATGGGTTCCACCCGAATGGCAATGTTCCGGTGGTGTGCCTCGGTTTCCACCAGGGCCAGTACCTGGGAGATCACCTCTTCAATATCCACCGGTTCCACACTGGGTTCCATGTGCCGGGCAAAATCCAGCAGCTGTCGGGTGATGGTGCCGCATCGTTTTACCGCATCAAGCACATCTCCGGCAAGGGGCAGCAGCCGCTGATCCGGCCATTTTCCTTTGCCAAGAGTCAGCAGATCCACGATCAGTCCGGTCTTCTGATTGATGATATCCAGCGGGTTGTTGATTTCATGGGCCACACCCGCGGCCAAACGGCCGATGGAAGCCAGGCGATTGGCATGTTCTTCGTGATGAAGGGCCTCAATCCGACGGCGTTCAGAGGCGTGGATTCGGCCCACCAGGTAGGTGGCCATGCCCATGATGGACAACAGGATCAGAACAATGCTCACACACAGAAACCAGAGCAGTTTAAGCCGGGGTTTGAGCCAGAGATCCCTGAGCCAGTCCGCCTGACGCAGCTGCACAAGTGTCAGCGGGGTGCCGGCGATTCTGGCATATCCGGCCAGCACATCCGTTCCGTCCGGAGTCTGCATATCCACAATACCACCGATTTCGGTAAACCGTCCAAAATCCAGGGCAGGGGCGTCCGCAGCCGAATCGTAATAAAACGATGGGGTCACAAGTTTGCCGGTGTCGTCGATCAGAAACAGATCATTGTCCGGTCCGGTGTTCAACTGGTGAAACGCCTCCTGCCACAGAGTTCTGGCACAGGATATGGTCGGGCTGTCTGCCAGGGATACGGCCATGACGCTGGAAAGGGTGGTGAGGCTGGTGTGCATCCGGGTGTTGGACTCGGTTTCAATGGTGCGCCGGGTGAGATTGAAATCCACCAGGGTCATGACGATGAGCGGAGACAGGGCGAGAATCGAGGTGAGCAGGACAATCAGTTTCCATTTGCGTTTGAGATTCAACCCACTGTAATTGCCGGGATCATCCGTGTGATCCCAGAATGCGGGTTTGAGTCGCTGCAAAGGAGTCATGTCTGGCCGCAACCTGAATCATTGGGTTGGTCAAAATGGGCCAAACCGGATGGGTTCGGCGGGCCGTTTTCAGGTCCCTGCATGATGGCGGCATTCAACTGGTCAATATCAACCGGTTTCTGAAAATAGGCAGATGCACCGAGATCCATACAGGTCTTCCGGTCCCGCTCCGATCCGTGTCCGGTCAGAATAATGACATGGATGAACGGATGGGTCTGTTTTACCTGCCGCAATACCTGAATGCCGTCCATGCCGGGCATTTTCAGATCGATGATCATCACCTGGGGGGGACGGGACTGCACCTCTGCCAGTGCGGTTTTTCCGTCAAACACGGCATGAGAATCCATATCCCGCATCTGGAGACGTTCAGACAGGGTCTGGACAAATTCCTGTTCATCATCCACCAGCAGTATTCTCAATCCCATATCTGGATGCTCTCTTTAATCAATAAAACCGGGCCAGGCCAGGTATTGCATTCCATTCGGACATGTGTTACCTAATCACTGTTGATGTCTTCATCACGATCCTTAGGTGAGATTTAATTAAAGAACTTAGGTCCAAAAGTCAAGGCGAAACATGGAAAACAACTTGCCTGAAAAGGCAAAACTGCTGCATAAACTCAAGGCCAATGGATTCAATGTGCCTGATTTTCTATATGTGTCGGCCCAGACATTTAAAACAGAGGATTTCAAGGCCCTGAAAGCGTTTCTGGATGTGCACCGCGAAAGCTACAAAGTGATCGCCAGAAGCGCCCATCCCCGGGAATCTGAATACAAGGGCGGCACATTCGATTCCCTGGAAACCTATGCAGACATCGGCGGCATCATCTATGCCCGGAACCGGATCATCAAACTGGCAGAGACCGCCAAGGATCTGTCCATCAGACGTCAGCAGATATTCAATGATGCACCGCCCATCGATCTGGAAGAGATGGGAGTGATTGTGATGCCGTTTGTCAACGGGTCCTCGGTTATGGCCAAGATGATCCACAATCACTGGGAATTCGGGTATTGCAGAAACAGAAACCAGAAAGTACAGACAGAACCTCACATCACCCGGATTCCCCATGACCGGAGCCTGTTTCAATTGTCAAGGGCCATCCAGAAAAGACTAGGGTTCAAATGCGAGATCGAGTACATCATCTCCACGGAAGGGGATATCCATGTGGTTCAGGCCAAAGACATTTCCCGCATCGAAACCCTGGAGGAAAAGCAGAGTGAGCGATCCGTCCAGTTGGACGGTATTCGGCGGATCCGCAAACAGCGAAACTACCGGGAACGGCCGGTGTATGTGATGGACAACAAGGCGTTTTATATCGACATCATCAGCCGGTGTGAAGACCTGGTCCAGTCGGAAAAAACCCCTTCGCCTGAAGATATGGAACAGATCCTGGACTGTGTGACTGTCTATGAGGCGGAACTTGAATCGTTTGCCCTCAGACATCAGCGGTTTGCGGTCATGGGATTTGCCATTCATGATTCGGGCGAGCTCTACCAGATTGCCAACCATTATCTGGATGATTACCCTGACCTGCAGAAAAAACTGTCCAAAGCCCTTCACAACAATCTCTACAAAATCGATATTTTCCTGGCCGAAGCCGATACCCTCATCGCCAAGGACAAGTTCAGGGTGAACCTGTGCAGCCACGATGCCTATGGGATTGATACCGTCAGAAATCCTTTGTGGTGTGCATTCTGGCATGAGGACCGGCATGATGCCGTGGTCAGGGAATTCAAACTGCTGGGTTTCAAGACCGGAGACACCATCGGCATCGATATCGGCGCCGATGAGCGGCCCGTCGTCTACCGGCACTGATCTGTTTCAGAATGAAACGATAATTTTTTCATCCTCTTGACAAGTCCGGTGCTTTCCCATAAAAAAAGCGGAACCCGCAGTTTGAAAAAATCAAAAAAAGGATGTGAAACCCGATGACTCATTTTTTTGCAGCCATCAGTCTGATTCTGGCCGGTGGTGTAATATCCCTGGTGTTTGCCCGCCACCACCTGTTTTCAAGGGCAAGTTCGGTCCTGCTTATCAGTTTGGGCTGTGTTTGGGGCCTGGTGGATGCAGTGGCCGCGCTGACGGGATCGGTCACCCATGCAGCATCATTTCAGTACCTGAACCTGTTTTTTCTGGCCTTTGAAATGGATGCCCTGTCCGCCTTTTTCCTGGCGGTGATTTTTCTTGTGTGCCTGATGGCCTCAGTTTACAGCTTTCATTACACTGCCGATGACACCACTTCAGTGAAAACCGCGGTGACCGCATTTTTCTTTTCCCTGTTGGCGGTCTCCATGGCCATGGTGGTGACGGCCGCCAACATCATCACCTTCATGCTGTCCTGGGAAATCATGTCCTTGTCCTCATTTTTTCTGGTGATTCACAATTACAGGCAAAAGGAAAACCAATATGCCGGGTACTTGTATTTTGTGTTTTCGCATGTGGGCGCCATGTTCATTTTCGCCGGGTTCGGGCTCATTTACAAACATACCGGCAGTTTTGGATTCACTGATGTGCACACCCTGAGTGAAAGCGCAAAAGTATTGGCCTTTATCCTGTTTTTCATCGGGTTCGGGTCCAAAGCCGGGGTGTTTCCTTTTCATGTATGGCTGCCCCATGCCCATCCGGCCGCACCCAGTCACATTTCCGCAGTCATGTCCGGGGTGATGATCAAGACTGGGATTTACGGAATTCTTCGCATCTATTCGCTGCTGGAACTGCCGGCACCGGCGTTCGGGTATCTGGTGGTGGGGACCGGGGTGGTGTCCGGCATCCTCGGAGTGGTGTATGCCCTGGGTCAGACGGATATCAAGCGGCTTTTAGCTTACAGCAGTGTGGAAAATATCGGGATCATCCTCATCGGCACCGGACTGGGCATGATCGGAGTGGCTTCGCGGAACCCATTGATGGCGGTGCTGGGTTTTTCAGGCGCCCTGTTTCACGTACTCAACCATGCCCTGTTCAAGTCGCTTCTGTTCATGGGCGCCGGCATGGTGGTGCATCAGACCGGGACCCGGTCCATGGACGCCCTGGGCGGACTGCTCAAAACAATGAAAATAACGGGATCCGCTTTTATCATCGGATCTCTGGCCATCTGCGGCCTGCCGCCTTTCAACGGGTTTGCCGGTGAGTTCGTCATGTACCTGGGCGGCTTCCAGGGCATCACCCTGGACAAGATCCCCTTTGCCGTGAGTGTGGCCGCCATCATCGGTCTGGCCGTGATCGGGGGGCTGGCCCTGGCCTGTTTCACCCGGGTGCTGGGGATTGTGTTCCAGGGAGAGCCCCGGACCGGTGCGGCCCGGAATAAAACCGAATCCGGCACCACCATGCTGACAGCCATGGGGGGTCTGGCCGCGGGCTGTGTCATTATCGGAGCGTTTCCCGGGTGGTTTTTGAATCTGTCTTTGTCTGCCGTGGGCGCGTTGAATCTGGGCTATGCCCGGATTCCCATGGCTCCGTTTACACAGATTACCGGGAACATCACCGCCGGGGCGTTCGTGATTCTGGTGCTGGTACTGGTCGTGGCAGGACTACGGTCATGCTTCTACCGGACCAAACCGGTTTCCCGGTCCGGTACCTGGGGATGCGGTTTCACGCAGCCAACGGTGAAAATGCAGTATACCGGGGCTTCCTATGCCTTTGATATTGTCCGGTTTTTCCGGCCTGCAGCCCCCCTGGAGGAGTATCATTCCCCGGTTGCCGGCCGGTTTCCGGAAGTCACCCGGTATGAGAGCCGGGTCCATGACATTGCCGAACGCAGCATGGAACCGGGTGTGGTCCGCCCGGTGCAGTTTCTGTTCGACCGTCTCAGATGGATCCAGCACGGGGACATCCATCTGTACATCGGGTATATTCTGCTGGCCATTGTGCTGCTGCTGTTTTTTATTTAACCATTTTCAACCAACCTGGGAGTGAGCATGTCAGAATCCATAGTGCTCTGGCTGGGTGCCGTTTTGACGGCCCCGTTTTTTTCAGCAGTGATCCTCAAGGTCAAGGCGTTTTTCGGCGGAAAAAAAGGGCCGCCGCTGCTGATCAATTATTACACATTGATCAAACTGTTTAAAAAAGGCTCGGTATACAGCACCAGTACCACAGCGGTGTTCAAAATGGGACCGGTGGTTTCCTGTGCAACAGCCCTTGCAGCTCTTTTGTTTCTGCCTCTGGCCGGCCGGGCACCGGTGGTCTCTTTTAACGGAGATATCATACTGGTGATGTATGTGCTGGGACTGGGCCGGTTTTTCACCATTGCCGCAGCCATGGACACAGCCTCGCCTTTCGAGGGAATGGGCGCAGCCAGGGAAGCGTTTTTTCCCATCATCTGTGAAGCGGCCATGTTCATGATCCTGATTTTTTTCTACCGGATGACCGGGGAACTGTCGTTTGCCGCCTATTTTTCCGGCACAGGCACCCTGACGCTGTGGCAGATCGCAGGTCCGTCACTGCTGTTCATCGTCATCGCATTTTTCATTATTCTTTTGACGGAAAACGCCCGGGTCCCGGTGGATGATCCTGCCACACATCTGGAGCTGACCATGATCCATGAAGTCATGGTTCTGGATCACAGCGGACCTGATTTTGCCTTGATCGAACTGGGCGCGTTCTGCAAGCTGTTTTTTTATGCCGCCATCCTGTCCAGTCTGATTCTGCCATTTGAAACTGCCATCACCGGCATGAGCCTGGTACTGTTTATTGCAGGGCTGTTCATTGTCTACCTGGTGGTGGGAATCATCGAGTCCGTCATCGCCCGGTACCGCATGGATAAGGTGCCCCAGTTTGTGCTGACCTCCTTTGCCCTGGCGTTTTTCGCAACCATCATCACCCTGGAGCTGATGCAATGACCCTTTATACTGTTGACACACTGCTGTCCCTGGTGCTTCTGTCCGTGCTGTTCGCATTCGGTTCCAGCCGGGTGCCGGCCCTGATCAAGGTGATGGCCTTTCAGGGCATCGTGGTGTCTATCATTCCATTTTTCATCACACCGGACATGGAAACCGGGGCCGTTATTTTCACTGTTGTCACCCTGGTGATCCGTGGCATTTTGATCCCGTTGAGCATTCATGTGGCCATCAAAAAAGTGGCCATCCAGCGGGAGGTGTCTCCGATCGTGGGATATCATGCTTCGCTGTTCTGCGGGCTGGGACTGATCGTGGCTGCAGCGGTGATCTCCCGGTATCTGAATATCCCGTCCATCACTGATTCTGCGCTGCTGTTTCCGGCGGCCATCTCGCTTCTGGTGACCGGCATGTTTCTACTCATGGCCCGAAGAAACGCCATTGCCATGGTGATCGGATATATCATGCTGGAAAACGGGATCTACCTGACGGGCACCACTTTTTCAACCCAGGCAAGACATATCGTGGAATTCGGCATTTTGCTGGACGTTCTGGCCGGGGTGATGATCATGGCCATCATCCTTCAGAACATCAAGCGGACCTTTGATGATGTGGATACCTCGCTTCTGAGAACCCTGAAAGAATAGGAACGGCACTATGGTTGAACTGGTATTTGTCACCCCGTTTGTCACCGGCCTGCTGGCCTTTGTTCTGCCCAAATCCTTGGGCCGTCAGCTGCTGGTTTTCACCGGTGCGGTCCACCTGGTGCTGTCGCTGCTGCTGTGGAAAAACAGTCCTCAGGCCTGGTTTGCCGAATATTTTGCCGTGACCCCGGAAGGACTGCTGTCCCTGCTGGTGATCTCGCTGCTGTTTTTTCTGATCAGCATTTACACGACCGGATATCTGGCGGCCCACAAGCTGAAATCGGAAAACATCTTCACCGGGTTCATGCTGCTGTTTTTATCCACCATGACCATGGTCACTTTGTCGGATCACATCATGGTATTGTGGATCGCCATCGAGGCCACCACCCTGGCCAGTGCGCCGCTGATCTATACCCATCGGTCCGGGGCATCCCTGGAAGCTACCTGGAAATATGTACTCATCTGTTCGGTGGGCATTGCCATGGCGCTTCTGGGATCGTTGTTTCTCACGCTGTCCATGGAACTGGGGGGTGTGACCGCGCCGTTGTCTTTTTCAGCCTTGTCCCCGGTGGCCGGTCAGCTGGATCCGGCATGGCTCAAGGCAGGATTTATCTTTATTGTGGTGGGGTACGGCACCAAGATGGGGCTGGCCCCCATGCACACGTGGCTCCCTGACGCCCACAGCGAAGCCCCGAGCCCCGCATCGGCCCTGCTGTCCGGCGTGCTGCTGAACTGCGCCTACCTGGGTATCTTCAAGACCAACAAGATCATGGTGGCCGCCGGTTTGAGTGATTTTTCCGGCACCATTCTGATTGTGTTCGGGTTACTGTCCATTGTGGCGGCTGCCACCTATATTCTTAAACAGACCGAATACAAGCGGATGCTGGCTTACTCCAGCATTGAAAACATGGGGATTATCGCTCTGGGTACCGGTATCGGGGGACTCGGGGTTTACGGGGCCGTGATCTGCATGATTCACCATAGTCTGATCAAGTCCTCGTTGTTTCTGTCGTCCGGAAACATCCTGATGGGATACAAAGACCGGCTCATTGCCAACACCGGGCAGATGGCAAAAAAGATGCCTAAAACCTTTGTGGCGTTTTTCGCCGGGTTTGCCGGCATTTCGGGGTTTCCGCCTTTCGGGATTTTCATCGGGGAGCTGTTCATCATCATGGCGGCATTTAAAACCGGCCATTATCTGGCGGCAGGGATTTTCATCTTCAGTCTGTGCGTGATCTTCGCCGGATTTGCAAAACAGGTCATGGCGATCAGCTTTGGCCCGTCGGCAGAAACCGGTGCCGAGCCGTCGTCTGAATTGGAGGAAGCCGCATTCAAGGAACCCCTGGCCCTGGTTTGGCCCCAGTATGTGCTGCTGCTGACATCCCTGATTCTGTGTTTTTTTATTCCGGATGCCCTGTATCAGACCATTGTCGATGCCGTGCATGCCATTGGTGGAGGACTTCAATGAAAGCGTTTATACCCATTTCCAACGGCGGGCGGACAACTAAGGCCGATATTCCCCATCTGACCTTTGACGCCTTTCGCGTTCAGGCTCTGGAAATCGTTAAAAACGGCGGCAAAGTGGTACAGTTTTTTGCCTATGAAGATCAGGGGAAGCTGAAGTTTCTGGCGGTGCTGCGGACCGAAGAACTGCTTGCGGCCGGATGTGATGCGCCGGACACCTGGCCGGCTTTGACATGTGAGTGTGAACCGTTTCATCTGTTTGAACGGGAGATGGCCGAGCAGTTCGGGATTTGTCCGGAAGGCCACCCCTGGTTCAAGATGGTGCGGTACCACAAAAATTTCAGGGATAGACCCGATCTGTTCGGCAATGACTACACACAGGACATTCCGGGCAACTATAATTATTATCAAGTGGCCGGGGACGATATCCATGAAGTGGCGGTGGGGCCGGTGCATGCCGGTGTGATCGAGCCCGGCCATTTCCGGTTCAACTGCATCGGTGAACGGGTGCTTCACCTGGAGATCCAGCTGGGATACCAGCACCGGGGGGTGGAAACCCTGCTGCATCAGGTAACGCCCAAACGCCTGCCTGTTCTGACGGAAAATATTGCCGGGGATACCACCATCGGACATGGGCTGTGCATGGCCCAGGCCGTGGAAGCCCTCGCTTCTCTTCAGTTGGATGACGGAGCCAGAATCATCCGTACCATTGCCCTGGAACTGGAACGCCTGGCCAACCATATCGGGGATCTGGGGGCCCTGTGCATGGATGTGGCGTTTCTGCCGCCGGCCAACTATTTCGGCCGGATCCGGGGGGATTTCCTGAACCTGTCGCTGCTGCTGTGCGGCAACCGCTTCGGCAAGGGCCTGGTCCGTCCCGGTGGGGTGCGGTTTTCTTTAGATGATCAGGTCCGTAACATTCTGGATGAAAGGATCAAGGAACTCAAACCTCAGGTGGAACATGTGCTGGACCTGATATTCAGCGCATCCACGGTCCGGGCCAGATTTGAAGGGTGCGGCCGGGTGAGCTCTGAAGATGCCGGTCATCTGGGGCTGGTGGGGCCGGCGGGCCGGGCCAGCGGTATTTCATATGATGTGCGGCGCTGGTTTCCCACTGAATGGTACGGGTATATGAAGGTGCCGGAAAACCCCAAACCTTCCGGAGATGTCTATGCCCGGGCGCTGGTGCGGCGTGATGAAGTGCTTCAGTCCCTGGAAATGATCCAGGCGTTGGTCGACCGGCCGGTGACCACCCGGGTGGTGGACGGGAAACTCCCGGCCCTGCCGCCCGACTGCCTGAGCGTCACCTTGAATGAAGCCTGGAGAGGTGAGGTATCCCATGCCCTGCTCACCAATGACAAAGGCGGTATTCTGAGATACAAGGTCAAGGACCCGTCCTTTCACAACTGGAACGGGCTGGCCATGGCGTTGCGGGACACCGGCATTTCGGATTTCCCTTTGAACAACAAGAGTTTCAACCTGTCCTACTGCGGGTTTGATCTGTGATGTTTACCGATTAAAGAGAGTTTGCCACCATGCTCAGTGTATTGAAAAACCGGTTTGAACAAGGGTATCGCACCTGTAACTATCCGAAAGAAAAACCTGCCGTATTTCCAAGATACCGGGGACGACCCGATATCAAAGGGGATGCGGACCCATCCATGATCCAGGCCTGTGCCGATGCGTGCCCCCAGGAAGCCATCGATGTCGAAAAGAAAAGGATCGATATGGGGCGATGCGTGTTCTGCGGAACCTGTGAGCGGGTGTCTGACGGTGCATTCGTTACCTTTACCAATGATTTTGAAATTTCCACTTCACAAAGGGCGGATCTGTTGACCGACGGCACCCTGCCGGATCTGGCCCGCCATTCAAAACAGCATTTCAAAAAACTGTTCGGCCGGTCGCTCCAGTTGCGCCAGGTGTCAGCGGCCGGGTGCAATGCGTGTGAGGCGGATCTGAACGTACTGGCCACCCCGTTTTTCGACCTGGCCCGATTCGGCATCAATTTTGTGGCATCTCCGCGCCATGCCGATGCCATTGTGGTCACCGGCCCGGTGTCCAGGAATATGAAGACCGCATTGCTGCAGACCTATGAAGCGGTGCCTGAACCCCGGGTGGTGATTGCCGTGGGAAGCTGTACCATCACCGGCGGGCCGTTTTACGGCAGCCCGGAGGTCACAACCGGCCTGGAGAGTATCCTGCCGGTAGACCTGTTCATTCCCGGGTGTCCGCCCCATCCGTTGACCAATCTACACGGACTGTTGACGTTTTTCAAATAGTCCGTGTGAGCACTGAAATAAAACGTTGAATTCAATAGACGCATCATCCTTTTAAGATAACCCTTAAGAAAGGCACGACAATGAATCAGTTACAAAAGTTGGCAGACCGAATCATCAGCCGTGTGAACGTGAACCTGGATGAGTTTGGATTTGATACCGAGCCCTTTGTGATCCATGCGCTGGATCATGAAAAAATGCTCAAATTTTACGCATTCTACGGCATCACCTCCCAGCATCCCATCTATTTTCATTTCAGAAATTCAAATATCGCCGGCAGTTATTTTCTGGGCAAATGCTACGTGGGTCGATCTGCCATTTATAAAAGCGATGTCCGGGGAGACGAGCTCAAACGCAAAGGAGACAACATCCGATGCGCCAAGGATATCCCTCTCGTGGAGGATGAGGTGATCACCATCCGGGACAGCCTGTTATACAAAACGCTGGTGCACAGCAACTCCCACAACCCGGAGAGTCCCGAAGAATTCGGCATCCGGAATACCATTTCCACCCATTATGTCAACATTCACGGGTCCACTCTGGAGGGGTGTTTCTTAGGTCCTTTTGCCACGGTGGATCTGATGAACCTGCATTCGTGCATTGTGGGGGAATTTTCCTATGTCCAGATGGGAGAGCTGTTTCACCGTAAGATCGATCCCGGTACCATCTGGATCCGGAGTCAGAATTTCGAATTCAAGTTCAAATTTGATAAACAGGCACTGGATTATTTTGTGGGGATCAATGACCAGCATCAACCCCGGGGAATCATGTATGATTTCGTGAAGGAAAGAGAGGAATCCTACGAAAAACTCTTTGATGTCATGAACCTGGAGCCGTTCCAGGCACCGCAAACTTCTGCAGTGAACCGGTATGCCGTGATCCTGGGGAAAACCCGAATCGGAAATAATGTCCTGGTGGCGCAGCGGGCGTTTTTGGAAAACGCGGTGATGGGGGATGGATCCAATGCTCAGGAAAATACCTATATCGTCAATTCCACACTGGCCGGCATGTGTATCACGGCCCATGGCGGCAAAATCATTCATGCGGATGTGGGGCTGGGGTGTTTTGTCGGATTCAATGCATTTCTGAACGGCAAGGAAACCGCCCGCATCCATTTGGGAGAAGGCTGTATCGTAATGCCCCACACCATCATGGACCCGGAATATCCCATTCATATTCCCAATGACCATCTGGTATGGGGATTGATTCGAACCCAGGAAGATGTAAAAGACCACACCATTGCCCTGGATGACCTGGCTGAAGTGAGAGACAGCCTGGCCATCGGGAAAATGACCTTTTCCGGAAAAGGGTCTGTTTTTATCGAGGCGTTTAAAAACAGGCTGCACCATATCCTGATGCTCAACGGTGCGTTTTTCAAGGATGGCGAAAAAAGGGGACATGCCCAGGATGACCAGCATATCTCCTTCAACATCATCCAGCCTTACCGAACCGGAGAGCGCAAAGGCCTGTATCCGTCCATTCGGATCAAACCCTGAGCCTCCCAGCAGAACTTGATCCTGAAAGGCGTTCCGGCCCCGGCCGCATAGAGGATGGGTGGCCGGGGATCCGGAACAATTATAAGAGCGTCAGATCCCAGTTCCACACCCCCGGCCGGTTCTTGAGAAACGCCCCTTTGGGAACCGCTTCTTCCAGCGAGACAAAGCAGGTGTAGCCCGCCTGTTCCAGGGTTTTGCGGTGGGCGGTCAGATCCAGGGCCCAGTTGGGGTATACATAATTCAGATCATTGGACCGGGTGATCCACGCCCCTTCTTTTTTCGGACTTGTGAAAAAATCTCCGGGAGACAGTTTCGGTGAAAGGGTGCGGGAAACCACCAGGGGCCAGTTTCCCTGGATGACGATTCCCAGGGGAAGGGCGGATGATCCCGGCAGGGACAACACATTTTTTTTGTCCAGTTCCGGGGAGACGATCACCCCGCTGAATCCGAGAAGCTTCAGTTCCTGAATTGCCGGGGAGTTGGTGATGTTGCAGAAAGGTCCGGCCCACAGATTCAACCGGGACGGATTGTCAAACAGACTGACCTGCCATACCGCATTGAGGACAAAATGGCGCGCCCCTTTTTTCAAAGCCGCGGTGACATACTGACGGCACATCAATTCTTCCCCAGGAAAAACGGACGGATCCAGCCACAGCCAGGTGGTTTTGTCCGGACGGGTACTATACCGGCTGCCGGAGATCCAGATGCCCGATGCCTCTGATTTGTTTCGGATACCCTGCAATCTCCGGGATACCCGGATATCAATGCTGCGGTCTCGCATCCGCGGTGACCGCTGTGTCCGGGATTGATTTCTGTCTGGAATGACCGGGGCTGCAGTCACAGGGCGTACTGGAATCCGTTCCATGCCTGCGAGTTCAGTGTCCAGCTCTTCAAGCTGTCGCGTCAGTTCGTCCGTCCGGCGGTCGATCAGGTGAATCGGTGTTCCTTTTTTCACCTTATGGTTCAGATGCCGGGGTAAAAAGAATTTTCCTTTTTTGGGGGCACTCCGGGTGACTTTCAGGATGGTGTGAAAGGCATCTTCTTCATTGCCGATGCGCAGTAGATCCTCTGTGAAAAGCGCTTCACTGGTGATGAAAAAAGGGGCGGCCGGGTTCTTGATGCGGCCCAGAAACCGGCCGGATTCCGTGTTGTTCTCATGATTCAGAGGGTTTTGCGGGCGGTGGGACAACAGATTGTAGTGAGTGAAGGGCCGTCCCAGGGCATGATCCAGATAGATCAGGGCTTGGTTTTTTTGAGAAGGATGATCCCTGAGCAGTTGAAACGCCTTGACCGTGTAAAACACGTAATGTGGACTTTTTTTCCGGCCCTCGATTTTCCAGGTGGCGACCTGCGGGATCTCTTTGAGCACTTTGGCCAGCACGTCCGCGGAAAAATCCATACAGGAGAAATACCGGTGTTTTTCTGCCTTGAGCTGGTACATGCGCCGGCAGGGCTGTACGCACCGGCCCCGTAGGGCGCTTTTGCCGCCGAACCAGGAACTCCAGTAGCACCGTCCGGAGATTCCATAGCACAAGGCCCCGTGGACGAACACTTCAAGGGCCATTTTTTCAGGTATTGTTTCGGCCATGGCCCGGATATCGTCGAAAGAAAACTCCCTGGGCAAGACTACCTGGGAGAAACCGGCGTTTCGGGCGGATTGCAGGCCTGCGGGAAAGGAAAGATTGCCCAGTGTGGATAAATGAAGGTCCTGGGTAATACCAGCGTTTCTGGCCAGGGAAATGACGGCCGGATCCTGGACGATCAGTGCATCAAACACCACATACTGGTTCAGCTTGGAGAGCAGGCGGAACGCTTTTTCGGTTTCCGATTCCTTGATCAGGGTGTTGAACGCGATATGGACCTGAACCTGCCGGGATCTGGCTATCCGCGACAGCCGGGCCAGCTCTTCAATACTGAAATTGGGGGCTTCCATGCGGGCGGAAAACAGTTTCAGCCCGCAGTAAATGGCATCAGCCCCTGCTGCGACAGCTGCCAGAAAAGTGGTCTTGTCTCCGGCCGGGGCCAGAATTTTGGGGGTGTGGGAGCGCATGCGGTCCTTTGAAATTTAAAAGATTCACTAAATAATCAGTATTGCAATTTTTATGGAATTTGTCAAAATACCGGCATGAAAATCAATCATGTTCCGTTTCTCGAAAAAGGGGATCAGGTGGGTGTTGCGGCGCCAAGTGCGCGGTTTGACATAACCCGGCTGCATCAGGGAATCGACTGTCTGAATAATCTGGGGTTTGAGGTGCGGTTGCCGGCACAGATTTTTGATCAGAAACGGTATCTGGCCGGCGAAGATGTCTGTCGGGCCCAGGTGATCAATGGCCTGGTGGCCGATCCCGATATCAAGGGAATTATCTGCGCCAGGGGCGGATTCGGGGCAATGAGAATGCTTTCATATCTGGACTGGGATCTGATTCAAGCCCGCCCCAAGCTGTTTATCGGATTTTCCGATGCCACGGCATTGCTGACCGCCGTGATGCAGCGGACAGACATCGGCGTGGTCCATGGTCCCAATCTGGTGTCCCTGGCCGATGCGGACTTTCGTACCCGTACCGCTTTCTTTAACGCTGTGACCGGCCGGATTTCCGGATTTTCGATAGACAAGGATACCTGTGTGGTGGCACCGGGCCGGTCTGAAGGCATTCTGGCGGGCGGGAATCTGTCCACGTTAACGCATCTGGTGGGGACCGGGTTTGCCCCTAATTTTTCAGACAAAGTGGTGTTTTTAGAAGATGTGGGGGAACCGGCATATAAAATTGACCGCATGTTAACCCAGATGAAGCTGGCCGGGCGGTTCACTCATATTCAGGGGGTGATCACCGGTACATTTGAACATTGTGATCATCCGGAATTTCTGCCTGAGATTTTTGCCGAAATTTTCGGGGAATACCAGGTGCCTGTAGTGATGGGGCTTGCCGCCGGACATGGCCGTGTGAACCTGTCACTGCCCATGGGCATACCGGTTCATCTGGATACCCGCACCATGATACTGAAATGGAAGCAGGGCAACAGGTGATCATGGGATCGGATCCGGTAACCCATCTGATGGAACAGGGAATTAAGGACCAGGTGTTTCCGGGAGCGGTACTGCTGTGTGCCAGAAAACAGGATATCCTATATCATCAGGCCTTCGGGGTGGCGGATCTGCAGACACAGCGACCGGTGACAACCAATGCCCTGTTTGATCTGGCCTCGCTCACCAAACCGCTGGCCACCGCCATCGCCATGATGGTGCTGGTGCAGCAAAAACAACTGGATCTGGATGTCTGCCTGAAAGACCTTCTACCGATCACCATCGGAACCCCCAAAGCAGAGATCACCCTGGACATGCTGCTGCGCCATACCTCCGGTCTGCCGGCGCACCGGGAATATTTCAGACAGACAGTCAGCCATCCGCATCCCATGCAGGCCATGGATCGCCTGGTCTTGTCGGAACCGCTGATATCATTGCCGGGTGTAAATCAGGTTTACAGCGATCTGGGTTACATGGTGCTTTCCGGAGTGGTCCGTGAAGTGACTCAGACCCGGCTCGACCGGTTTGTCCGGGATCATGTGTATCAGCCCCTGGGAATTGACGATCTGTTTTTTATCGATCTGACATCTTCGATAGCACCGGAAGCGCAGTCCCGGCTGGTTTCCACGCGAAATTGCCCCTGGCGAGGGCGGGTGCTCAAGGGAGAGGTTGAAGATGAAAATGCCTGGGTTTCAGGAGGTATTCAGGGACATGCCGGACTTTTCGGGACGGCTGCTGCTGTTTATCGCCTTTGTCTGGAGATCCTTCAGGCCATGGAGCGGCATTCCCCCCGGGTTTTGAATCCAAAAGTGACTGCCAGATTCATCCAAAAATATCCGGGCCATTCCCTGGTGGCGGGGTTTGATATCCCGGCCGGTCCCGGGTCGGCCGCAGGGCAGTATTTTTCCCCCCGGACCGTGGGGCATCTGGGGTTCACCGGCACCTCTTTCTGGATCGATCCGGATAACGGCAGGATAGTGATTCTATTGACCAACCGGGTTCATCCCTCCCGTGCCAACCAGAAGATCAGGAAATTCAGGCCCGAGATCCATGACTGTATTGTCCGGCATCTTTGAAACTGATTCCAGTTGAAATATTATATCAAGATAACAGACTTTGTTCTTGTAAAAAACGGTTAATTTTGTTAGCAACTGTTGTTCAGATGATGATCGATCCCTGTAGCCATTTGAAAAAAATTTTTAAGAACACAAACGAGGTAAAATGAACTTTATTACGGATTCGTTGCTTGGCGCCTTTTCAAATGATCTGGCCATTGATCTGGGAACGGCCAATACCCTGGTGTATGTCAAGGGAAAAGGAATTGTATTGAGTGAGCCCTCAGTGGTGGCGGTGAGGACAGATGCCCGGGCCAAGAACAAGGTGCTGGCGGTGGGGATGGAGGCCAAACGGATGCTGGGCCGGACCCCTGGCAATATTGTGGCCATCCGGCCCATGCGGGATGGGGTGATCGCGGATTTTGAAGTGACTGAAGCCATGCTCAAACATTTCATTCGAAAAGTTCACAACAACCGGAAAACCATGGTCCGGCCCCGGATTATCATTGCGGTGCCGTCGGGTATCACCCAGGTGGAAAAACGGGCGGTTCGGGAATCGGCTGAATCTGCCGGTGCCAGAGAGGTCTTCCTGATTGAAGAGCCCATGGCCGCGGCCATCGGAGCGGGTCTCCCCATTACTGAGCCCACCTGTAACATGGTAGTGGACATCGGCGGGGGCACCACAGAGGTGGCTGTCATCTCTCTGGCCGGCATTGTCTATACCCGGTCTCTTCGGGTGGCCGGAGATAAGATGGATGCCTCCATCAGTCAGCATATCAAACGTAAATACAACCTGCTTATTGGTGAACGGACCGCAGAAATCATCAAAACGACGATCGGTAACGCCTATCCAGATCCTGAAAATCTGGAGACCATCGAGGTCAAAGGCCGGGATCTCGTGTCCGGCATTCCCAAAATTCTGGCCATTGATTCGGAAGAGGTCCGGATGGCCATATCCGAACAGATTGAAGCCATCGTTGAGACTGTGCGGATCGCCCTGGAACAGACCCCGCCGGAACTGGCAGCCGACATTGTGGATTCAGGTATCGTGCTGACCGGCGGCGGCGCGTTGTTGAAAAATCTGGACAAACTGCTCAGAGAAAAAAGCGGTCTGCCCATTGTGGTGGCGGAAGATCCCCTGTCGACCGTGGCCTTAGGCTGTGGAAAAGCACTGGACAGTATAGATATTCTTACAGAAGTGATGATCGACTGAGTGCATGTTCTCCCGTAAAATGCTAATCGCCGTCGGGGTGGGATTGTTTGCCGCGATCAATCTGATTGTGATCAGTATGACCAGCCATCAGAATCTTTCGGTCCAGGGACCGGAAAGAGTGCTGATTACACTGACGGCCCCTTTTCAGATGGCGGTGCAGCGGTCTGTTAATTTTGTATCGGCTGTCTGGAAAAATTATTTTACCTGTGTGTCGAAAGCGCAGGAAAGTATTATCTTAGAAAACCAACTGGCCCAAATCCGGCAGATTGAAAATCAAAACCGGGAACTGACCATGGAAAACGCCCGGTTGAAGAAGTTTGTGGCGTTCACCTCCTCTGCATCCGGCACCTATGAGGCGGCCCGGGTTATTGCCCGGGATCCTTCACCCTGGTTTAAAACCCTGATGATCGACAAGGGGGAAAGACACGGCCTGAAAAAAAACGCCCCCATACTGGTTCCGGAAGGGATTGTCGGACAGATTACACGGGTGTCTCCGAATTTTTCCAGAGTGTTGCTCATCACGGACCGTAATTCCGCTGTGGATGCCCTGGTGCAAAACACCCGTTCAAGGGGAATTGTCAAGGGAGGGGATGATAACCGGTGCGTGTTTGTGTATGCGCTGCGCAAGGAAGAAATTCATGCCGGTGAAGTCATTGTGACGTCAGGCCTGGACCAGGTGTTTCCCAAAGGATTGAAAATCGGCACGGTTCTGGAAGTCGAAAAAGATGATTCCCGACTGTTCCAGGATATTGTTATTCAGACCAGTGTGGATTTTGATAAATTGGAAGAGGTGTTGGTGTACAAACAATGAAATGGCTTTTTGCGGGATTCGTCTGCCTTTTTCTTGTTGTTTTCCAGACCGTGCTGCTCCCCTGTTTTTCAGGTGCGTTCTATTGTTTTGATCTGACCATTATTCCGATTATCTATATCAGTCTTAATTCTTCTCATTATTGGGCTGTTGCCGCCATTGCCGGTATCGGTGGAATCATGGACAGCCTGTCAGGCGGGCCTTTTTTCCTCTATACCTTTTCCTATATCTGGATTTTTCTGATTGTTCATCTGGCCAGACAGTTTGTCTTTCAGACCAGCATCCTGTTTGTCATGGTTGTCGGTCTGCTGTCTGTTGCGATTCAGCAGGGCATTTTATTTTTTTCAGTATTTGCCCGTCAGGACTACACAGGTCTCGGATCAATGGATATTGCCCTGATGCTTCGACAGGTGGCATGGGGAGGGGTGTTGATTCCGTTGGGCGTCGGTATGATTTCTACAGGGAACCGGCGTTGGCAGACCCTGATACAGCGTATGATCAGAAACCGTGAGCAGAAAAGAAACCAGACCCATGGTTGAGCTGCATAGAAACAAAGAACGGGACTGGATGAAGCAACGGGTGATGATTGCCAGCCTCTGTGTTTTGATTGTGTTCATAATGTTGTTTCTCCGGCTGGTGTATCTCCAGCTCATCAAGGGTGACGAGTATCGCCGGCTGTCTGAAACCAATTGCGTGCGCCTTAAAAGTATCAAACCATCCCGTGGATTGATTTTCGACCGGTACGGAGAACTGCTGGTGGACAACCGGCCGGCCTTCGACCTGATGATCGTGCTGGAAGATGCCGGTTCTTTGCCGGATACCATTTCCCTTTTGTCTTCATTGATTGATGAACCCTATGTCGATCTGATGGAACAGATTCGAAAAGCCGGAGCCGGTGCTTTCTACAGCCCCGTTATTCTGAAAAAAGATATCTCAAGGGATCAGCTGGCCATAGTGGAAGCGCACAAGTTCGATCTGCCTGGAATTTTTGTTGAAATTGAACCTACGCGTCACTATATCCATCCCAAAATAGCCGCTCATCTGTTGGGATATCTGGGAGAGGTGAACAAAAAGGAACTGGAGAGTGGTCATTTTCCGGATGTCAGAGCAGGCGATCAGATCGGGCGGTATGGGGTGGAAAAAAGTTTTGAATCTTATCTTCAGGGCCGCCGGGGAGGCCGCCAGGTGGAAGTGGATGTGAACGGGCGGGTGGTTCAAGTGCTGAAAACGGTTGCCCCGGTGCCCGGCCATAATCTTCATCTGACTTTGGACCTGGGGTTGCAGCAGCTGGCCGAAGCGCTGCTTGCCGGCCGGGATGGCGCAGTGGTGGCCCTGGATCCCGCCAATGGGGATGTACTGGTCATGGCCAGTCATCCCGGGTTCGATCAGAATGACTTTATCGGTGGAATCTCCAGTCGCAACTGGCAGGCACTCATGGAAAATCCGGGCCGTCCTATGATCAATAAAGCCATTCAAGCAGAATATCCCCCGGCATCCACATACAAAATTCTGACCGCCATTGCGGGGCTCGAAGAAAAGCAGATCGACAGCCACACCACCACCTTCTGTCCGGGGTTTTATATGTTTAGGGGACGTCGGTATCATTGCTGGCGCAGGCATGGACACGGGCGTTTGAACGTCGTGGATGCATTGACCCAATCCTGTGATGTGTTTTTTTACCTGACCGGAGAAAAAATCGGGGTGGACGCGCTGGCGCAGTATGCCAAAGGTTGTGGATTGGGACGTCTCACCGGTATTGATCTGGACCATGAACGTCAGGGATTGATTCCCAGTTCAGCCTGGAAACGGGAGCGGTTCAATGAAGCCTGGTATCCGGGAGAAACCCTTTCCATCAGCATCGGTCAGGGGTTCAACCTGGTTACTCCGCTTCAGATGGCTGTGTTCACCGCCGCCATTGCCAATGGGGGCACTTTGTTCCGACCAAGGATCGCATCGACCATTAAAGATGTTGATGGCAAGGTGGTTGCGGAATTGGAGCCTGAGATCATCGGTGGAATACCCGCAGGCAAAACAACCCTGGATCTGGTCCGGAAAGGAATGGTCAATGTGGTTCAAGGAGATCGGGGGACCGCAAGGAGTATCCGAATCAAGCAGATCGAGATGGCGGGGAAAACCGGAACTGCCCAGGTTTTTTCCAGAAAGACCGGGGAAAAATTCGATAGTGAAAATCAGGTGAGAACTCTGCAGGATCATGCCTGGTTCGTGTGTTACGCTCCGGCCCAAAATCCGGTAATCGCCATGTCCGTGATCATCGAGCATGGTGAACACGGGTCTTCGGCGGCTGCGCCTGTGGCCGGGACTCTGGTGAAGAAATATCTGGGGTTGCTGGAGCCGGAATTTGCAGCGGATACAGTCCCGGAAGGATAAATAAGAGAATGATGTTTGACCGACGGCTGCTGGAACATTTCGATTGGGGATTGCTTTTGCTGGTTCTGCTCATTTCCGGCTGCGGATTGACGGTCCTTTACTCGGCGGTCATGGCCGGGTGGGAGGGAAACGGACTTCATTCTCTGTTTGAACGGCAACTCATATGGATCGGGGCCGGATCCGTGGTCATGACGGCGGTGGTGTTTTTCGATTTCCGGCATCTGAACAAACTGAATCTGGTTATATACGGGGTCTGTGCAGGACTTCTGTTAGGCGTCTTCTTTTTTGGACAATCCGGCGGAGGATCCCAGCGATGGCTGTCCTTGGGCGGGATCAGCGTACAGCCGTCCGAATTGATGAAAATCGCATTGATCATCACCCTGGCATCAATTTATGCCACTACGGTTTCACCGGAAGGACTCAATTTCCGGCAGCTGCTCAAACCGGCAGTTGTCTGTATGATTCCGGTGGGATTGATCGTCAATCAACCGGACTTGGGGACCGGGTTGATGCTGTTGCTCATTGCCGCCTCCATCACTCTGTTTGTCAAGGTTGAAAAAAGGGTGCTTCTGATTATTGGTCTCCTGAGCGGGTGTACTGTTCCTGTCGTCTGGTTTTTCGGTCTGAAAGCCTATCAAAAGACTCGGATCCTGACGTTTCTGGATCCGGATCGGGATCCGTTGGGTACGGGATACCACATCATCCAGTCCAAAATCGCCATTGGATCGGGCATGATCACCGGAAAGGGATTTTTACAGGGAACCCAGAATGCACTGGCATTTCTGCCTGAACAGCATACGGACTTCATTCTGTCCGTGCTGGCGGAGGAGTGGGGGCTTGTCGGATGTACCATTCTGCTGGTTTTGTATTTTTTTTTGATCAGCTGGGGGTTGAATATCGCTTATAACTGCCGGAATCTGTTCGGATCCATCCTTGCTTTCGGCATCACCAGTATGATTTTCTGGCAGATTTTTATCAATATCGGCATGGTCATGGGATTGATGCCCGTGGTGGGAATGCCGCTGCCTCTGGTGTCTTACGGGGGGTCGTCTGTGATCACCAATATGCTGGGGTTCGGCATCCTGCTCAATATCAGTATGCGGCGGTTTTACACCAGCTGATCCGGTTGACGCAAAGGCGTTTCAGAAAGCTGTATAAAATCCGCCATTCCCTTGTCCGCATGGGAAATATTTTCTTATTCCATGTTGACAAATGGTTACCCGGATGGTACTGAAGTCACGTTTTTATACGGAATTTGGGCTGTTTTTGCGTAAAAACAGCCGGTAAGATATAAGTAGTTGTTTTTTTTATAATTATTTACTGGCGGAGGGAATTTTATGATAACTGTGATTCCTGATATATCTTTGGTGTATCAGATGATCAATTTCCTGATTCTGCTCTTTGTCCTCAATCAACTGCTGTACAAACCCATTCGCAAGGTACTTCTGGAAAGAAAAGCAAAGATTCAAGGTCTTGAATCCGGCGTTGAAAAAGCCAATGCAGATCTATCTTCCCAGGAGGAGTCTTACAAGAACGGGTTGCGACAGGCCAGAAGCGAAGGTTTGAAAGAAAAGGAAGCCTTTGTGGAAGAGGGATCAAAGCAGGAACGGGAGATTATCGACCAGATCAATCAGAAGGCTCAGGCCAATCTATCCCGGATCAAAAAACAGGTGGCGGATGAGACTGAGCAGGCCCGAAAAGCCCTGGAGGATGAGGTGGAGGTGTTTGCCAAAGCCATCGGCGAAAAAATTCTGGGGAGGGCTATCTGATGAAAAAAATCACCTTTACACGTAAACAGATCAAAGTGACCGGTGTGACAGCCCTGATTCTCGGGACTGCCGTCGCCACATCCTGGGCTGCGTCCGGCCATGGTGAAGTTCATAATTCCTGGTTGACCATAGATACATGGAAAACGTTGAACTTTGCCGTGCTGGCAATTGCCCTGTTTCTTCTGGGCAGAAAGCCGGTGAAAACCTTTTTTTCATCCCGGAAAAAAGAGATTGCCGATGAGCTGAAAGACCTTGAGCAGAAAAAGGCCGAGGCAGAAAAACAACTGGCTGAATATCAAGCCCGTTTCAACAATCTGGATCAGGAATCCAGAAAGATCATCGAAGATTACATCAAACAGGGAGAAGAAGCAAAAAAACGGATCATTGCCCAGGCGGAAGCCCAGGCGGAAAAACTGGAGGACATGGCCAAACGGAACATCGAACAGGAGTTCAAAACGGCCAGAATGAAACTCCAGAAAGAGATTTCCGCGCGGGCGGTGGAGCGTGCGGAGCAAGTTATTCAGAACGCCATTTCATCTGAAGATCAGGAAAAACTCGTGGACGATTATTTGAAAAAGGTGGTGGCATAATGAAAAATTTAGCAGTATCCAGGCGTTATGCCAAGGCATTGATCATGATCGGCCAGGAAGACGGCCAGGCGGATTTGTACAATGAAGAACTCGAAGCCATGGTGAACCTGTTTGACACCCAGGAAGGATTCGAAGCGGTTCTGACCAATCCGTTGTACAACAAAAATGACCGGAGAAAAGTGCTGGAAGCGGTTCTGGGATCGGCAAACCTGTCCGTGGTAATGAATTCTTTTCTCATGTTGCTGTTTGATAAGGGAAGGATCGCACATTTAAGAGATATCGCCTCGTATTATAAGGATCTGGCCGATGAACTCAAAGGGATCATCAAAGCCAGCATTACTTCTGCAACACAATTGTCTTCGGAAGCAGTGGAAAAAATCCGGGACGCCCTGTCAAAAAGAGTGGGTAAATCAATTGTGTTGGATGTACAACAGGATCCAAGTCTCATCGGCGGTGTGGTGACCAAAATCGGCGATCTTGTTTTGGATGGCAGCGTGAAAACTCAGCTGATCAATATGAGGGAAACTTTAAAAAAAGGTGAGAGTGTCTAATGGAAATTAAAGCAGAAGAGATAAGCCAGATAATTAAAGATCAGATCAAGGGCTTTGACGCCAAGGTTGATCTGAATGAGACCGGTGTAGTTCTGTCTGCGGGTGATGGTATCGCCCGCGTGTATGGGTTGGAAAAGGTCAAGGCCATGGAGCTGGTGGAGTTTCCCGGCGGAGTTCTGGGTCTTGCCTTGAACCTGGAATCCGACAATGTGGGTGTTGCCATTCTGGGCGATGACAAGCTCATCAAGGAAGGGGATGTGGTTAAAAGAACCGACCGCATCGCATCTGTTCCGGTGGGGGAAGCACTGCTGGGTCGTGTGGTTACAACCACAGGAGAGCCGATTGACGGCAAGGGACCCATTAATTCCGATATCATGATGAACATGGAGCTGGTGGCACCCGGTGTTATCGCCAGAAAATCGGTGCATGAACCCTGCTATACCGGTGCCAAGGCTGTGGACGGCATGACTCCCGTAGGCAGGGGGCAGAGGGAGTTGATCATTGGTGACCGTCAGATCGGTAAAACGGCTCTGGCCGTGGATGCCATTATTGCCCAGAAAAATACGGACATGAAATGTATCTACGTGGCCTGCGGTCAGAAGAAATCAACGGTTGCCCAGGTGGTGGCGGCCCTGGAAGAGCACGGGGCCATGGAATACACCACCGTGGTTGTGGCATCTGCATCTGAATCCGCAGCCATGCAGTATCTGGCACCTTATGCCGGATGCGCCATGGGAGAATATTTCAGGGACAAAGGGGAACATGCCCTGATTATTTACGATGATCTTTCCAAACAGGCGGTTGCCTACCGTCAGGTATCTCTGCTGCTCAGACGTCCCCCTGGACGTGAAGCGTTCCCGGGGGACATTTTCTACAACCATTCCCGTTTGCTGGAACGGTCCGCCAAGCTCAGTGACGAAAA
>JBFLKI010000145.1:0-4193 GCA_040883135.1 Desulfotignum sp.
CCAGCCACCGGGATACCAGGTCCACCGGACCGCCGATGGCTTCCAGCAAAGGAAAAACTTTTTCAAACAGCGGCTTCTCCTTCATGAATACCGACATCACCAGCTTGGCCGGATCCGGAATTTTGGGCACACTCATGGGTGTATCGGTTTCGCCTCTTCCACCAGCATGATGGGAATGTCATCTTTGATCTCATACAGCAGGCGGCACTCATCACATATCAGCCCGTCTTCTTTTTCCGTCACCCGGAGCTGATGTTTGCATTTGGGGCACACCAGAATGTCCAGCAGTTCTTTGGAAATACCCATGTTCCACTCCTTATGATTCACTGGTTTTTGTATCATCTCCGTGACCGGACACGTCCCGGGCCGGCCCGTCGGTTTCCAGAATGCAGTTTTTCTTTCCCGTGGTCATCTGCAGCAGGGCCAGGTTATGGAATTCCCCTTTACAGGCCATGAGCTGATCCCGGGTGCCCTGTTCCACAATAGTACCATTTTTGAGCAGCACGATGCGGGACGCATAATCGATGGTGGACAGCCGGTGTGCAATGACAAAGGATGTCCGGCCTTTCATCAGGTTTTCCAGGGCTTTCTGCACCACCTGTTCCGCCTGGGAATCCAGGGCGGATGTGGCCTCGTCCAGAATCAGCACCGGCGCATCCTTGATCAGGGCCCGGGCAATGCAGATGCGCTGTTTTTCCCCGCCGGACAGCCGGGACCCCAGTTCCCCGATCAGGGTGTCATAGCCTTTGGGGAACCCGATGATAAAGTCATGGGCATAGGCGGCTTTGGCTGCGGCTTCGATCTCCTGATCCGTGGCGTCCATGCGGCCGTAGCGGATATTGTCCCGCACGGTTTCATTGAACAGTATGGGTTCCTGGGTCACAATGGAAATATGGTCCCGCAAAGACTGGATGGACAAATCCCGGACATCCAGTCCGCCCAAGGTGACCCGGCCGCGCGTCACATCATAGAGCCGGGGAATCAGGTTCACCAGGCTGGTTTTGCCGCCGCCGCTCATGCCCACCAGGGCCACCACTTCGCCCGGCGCGGCCGTTAGGTTGATGTCCCTGAGGGCCGGGGTTTCATCGGGTCCGTAACTGAAACACACCTGTTCAAACGTCACCGGCAGTGCCCGTCCGGACAGCAGTTTGGGATTTGGCGCCTCTTCAATGGTCTGGTCTTCCTCCAGCACATCGAAAATCCTTGATGCGGCCGCCGCGCCTTCCTGAATGGTGTTGTTGAGCTTGGATATTTTTTTCACCGGATCATACAGCATCATCACGGCGGTCAAAAACGAGAAAAATACGCCCGGCGTGGAAGTGCCGTTGATGACCCGCAATCCGCCGAACCAGATGATGAACGCAATGCCCAGGCCCCCCAAAAACTCCATGACCGGAGACGACAGGGCCTTGGCAATCACTTTTTTCATCTCCAGTTCAAACAGGTGCCGGGTTTTTTCCTTGAACCGTTTTTTCTCGAACGCCTGCAGGTTGAAAATCTTGATGATTTTGCTGCCGGTAAAGGTCTCGTGCAGAAACGAATTCAATTCCGCCATGGTTATCTGTGTTCCGGTGGAAAACTTTCGGACCCGGCGGCCGAAGATCAGAATCGGATAGAACGCCAGGGGCAGGACAATGAAGGCGCCCAGGGCCAGCTGCCAGTCCCGGTAAAAAATCACGAACAAAAACGCGATCACGGAAAAGAAATCCCGGAAAATATTGACCACAGCCGTGGAAACCATGCCTTTGACAATGTTCACGTCATTGGTGATCCGGGACATCAGGGCCCCGGTTTTTTCCTTGTGGATAAAGGCCAGGGGCAGATCGGTGATCCGGTCGTAGAGCGCTTCTCTGAAATAGCGGATAATACGCTCGCCAATGAAGTTCATCAGGTATTCCGATCCGAACGTGCCCGCGCCTTTGAGCAGAAACACCAGCACGGCCAGAGCCGGAATCAGCATGAGCATGTCCCGGTCCTTTGCCACAAAAATGTCGTCGATCACCGGTTTGACCAGAAATGCCATGGACCCGTTGGCGGCCGCCACCACAATCATGCACAGCGATGCAGTGATCAGCTGGAACCGGTACTGTAACACCAGGTCCACAATTTTTCTGCGGCGTGATCGGGGCAGATCGATTAATTTCTTGTCCATAAACCTGTTATCTTTGGTTGTCGGCCTATTGTCAATCTGTTTAAAACATGAGACCATACGTTCTCATGAAAAAGTCTGCCTTTATAACCAATTTCATGGAATTTTACAACCTGCTCTGGGCCGCTGTCCTGCCTTTTTTGCGACACCACCCCCGGCTGACGCATTCTTTTGATGAACGCAGGGATGCGGCGGCGTATCTTGAACCGGCAGATATTTGGATCCAGGCCGCATCCGCCGGTGAAGCCCTTCTGGCGGTCCGTCTGGTTCAGGGGTTTTCTCCTCAACGCCCGGTGCGGATACTGGTCACCACCACCACGGACCAGGGTATGGAAATCCTTTCCAGGGAACTTGAAAAAAAAAACCTTTCTCCGGACATCTCCGTCACGCTTGCATGGTTTCCCTTTGACCGTCCGGCGGTGGCCGCGAAAGCGGTCAAACGGGTGACCCCCAAAGTGATGGTACTTTTAGAGACCGAACTGTGGCCGGCCCTGCTGCATTATCTCCGGCAGCGGTACACCCGGATCCTGGTGGTGAACGGCCGGATGTCCGCAAAAAGCAGCCGCCATTACCGGATGACCAGATCTTTGTGGACCCGGATCGCTCCCCATCAGGTCCTGGCGGTGTCTGAAACGGACGCCCAGCGGTTCAGCCGGGTGTTTGATCGGGCACAGGTCGCGGTGATGCCCAACATGAAATTTGAAACCCTGAGTTCCCAGGTTACTGAAGCCGGATCTGCCGCTTTGGCGGATATTGTCACAGGCCCCTGGCCATTGTCTGTGTTGGCCTCTGTCCGGCGCCAGGAAGAACGTCAGGTAGTAAAAATGATTCACTGTCTTTTGGATCAAGTCCCCGGACAGGTGATCGCCCTGTTTCCCCGGCACATGCACCGGATCGACCCCTGGAAACGCCGGCTGAAACAATCCAGAATCCCTTTTTTTCTGCGCTCGACACTGTCCGGGCCCCCGGATGTGCCGGGCATCATCCTGTGGGATCTTTTCGGTGAAATGCGCCAGGTGTTTGCCTACGCACATGCCGTGTTCATGGGTGGCAGCCTCAAGCCTTTAGGCGGTCAGAATTTTCTGGAGCCCCTGCTCCAGGGTGCCCCGGTGGTGACCGGCCCGTTCTGGGATGATTTCTTCTGGGTGGGATCCCGGGTCTTTGACACCGGACTGGCGGTCAGAAAACCGGACTGGCGGTCCGCGGCCCATGCCATGGCCGTGTACCTGAAAAAAAGGGAGGACCGTGAAACGCGCCGGCAACACGCCCGAACCTATGTGGCGACCCGGTCCGGCGGCACGGACACAGCCTGCCGGGCGATCCTGGCGACGTTATCAGTGCACAGGTAACTCGGCCAGGGGCCGGACTTTCTCCCGAATCCGGCCGGTCTGTGTGATCTCCAGAAACTGATCTCCCAGCTTCCGACACATGTCAGCGGCTTTTTCCCAGGCCGCCACCCGCGCGGCGTCCTCCCCCTTGAACCGGATAAAATCCTTTCTATCCGGTATCCGGCCAAAAGGAAGGCGTGACACAAATTGTTGAGACGGGGCCACCAAAATTATCCGATCCGTGGCCGGCCCGGTCAAGCGGCGCCCGGGATTTTTTTTGTCAAACCACCCCGGAATGATCCAGGGATAAAAATGAGGATACAGGATATATCCGTTGTGTGCTGAAGGCAGATCGGCCGCCGGGTGATAATCCAGAATTCCGCCATCTCTGTACATGCCTTTAGGCGCGCCGGCAATGTCTGTCACCCCTTCCATGAAATAGGGAATGGCTCCCGATGCGGTCAGGGCGGGTCTGAAATTCCGGGTGTTCAGCGGCACAAAACGGGTGGGAAACCCGGGAAAATCCACGGTCCTGGGATCAAATCCGGGATGATGAAACACGACCCGTTCCATCACCAGATGCTGGAGATCCCGGGAAATCTTGTTCAACACCGCACCCGCCCCGATACCCAGCAATTGAAGCCCCCGGTGCCTGGATGCCAGCAGATGTCGGCACCGGACCGTTCCGACGGCGATTCTCAAAAATGGATGACACA
>JBFLKI010000146.1:0-13618 GCA_040883135.1 Desulfotignum sp.
AAATAAACGATTCATATGTTTTTCATCGAGGAGTAAACATGACAACAAAACAAGAAATTGAAAATGAATTGGCACAATCGCTGGAAAATTACAAAGATAAAGTCAAGGAACTTGAAAACAAATTTATGGCGGAAAAAAGCCAGGCAGATTCGGTCAACCACAAAATATGTTCGGAAAAAATCAGCAGTCTGAAAAGCGCATTGAAGGGTATGGAAAAAGAGCTGGATGCATTGCGGCGCGCCGACCAGCACGACAATATTGACAAGGTGAAAAATGCCATGAAATCAATGATGGGAGATATTGACGAAGAATTCAGGTCTTCTCTGGCATATTTTCATTAAACCCGGGATGACTTCACCGGAGCAGGCGCCCCGTTTCCGGTTCTCGGCGGGGTGCGCAAAAACCGTGATGCCGGGCGGCTGATTCTCGGCCCGGCCGGATGCGCCATAAACGGTCAACGGTCTAAACCGGACTGAATCAATACAGGCTGCTGAGCGTTTTCAGCATGTCATGGAATGCTTCGTGCCGGCCCGGCCCGATTTTTTCTGTTTCCAGATTTTCGAATTCCCGGAACAGGGCGGTCTGCTCTTTTTCCGATAATCTGGCATCCGCAAGGGGAAAGAGAATCGTTTCTTCTTTTTGAATGTGCTGCTGCATCAGGGCGGTATAACTTTTGACAAGTTTATTGGCTGTGGTTATTTCGCGGGGGCCTGCCTTCCGGAGATCGGGAATCTGGTTTTTTAACTGGCTGATGTATCGTCTGCCTGTTTCATGTTCATTCAAGAGAACCCCGATCGGGCCATCCTGTTTCTGAACGCCTGTTTTTTCCAGGGCCGGGAATAAAAAACCCTCCTCCTTCCCATGGTGACATTTGTCGACAAAGATCTGGAAAAAATCCAGCAGTCCTTCCAGGTGATCGGTTTGATCCGTTCCCGGATCTGTCAGTAGTTTTTCCATAATCCGGTCAAGAAGGGATATGGACAATTTTACCGCCTCATGTTCCTTTTCAAGTTCTTGGATGGCGATCATGGTTTTTTTCCTTTCAATTATGAACCGGACGGATGATTCTTTTCCAGGTCGGTCAGGGGAGCGTCTGTAAACAGATATTCTTTGAGTTCTTTGGAAAAGCGGTTGTCGGTTCTGCGGATCCATTCCAGAATCATTGCGGCATGCTCTTTTTCCTCATCCCGGTTGTGGATCAGGATGCCCTTGAGTTCCTTGTTTTCGCAGGTGTCGATACGCTGATTGTACCAATCAACAGCTTCCAGTTCCTCGACAAGGGAGATGATCGCGCGGTGCATGTTTTTGGTTTCATCAGATAATTGTGAAAAAGGCTCGTGCAGATTTTCATGGGACATGACTATTCTCCTTTCCAAACTTTTTGCCAAACAGTAAAGAATAATCAGATGTCCGGTAAATCCATGAAAATACCTATATTCGCCTTCGAAATCATGTATATGGCTAAAATTTTTTCCTTTCTTTTATGCGATTTACAGGAAAGGTGTGCGTGCAGAAGGCCTTCTGCAGGTTTTTTCATCTGAAAATACAGTGTTTCCTTTATTGCAACCATACAACGGAAAACGCTATTTTTTATAAATATGTGAAACAAAATTGTAACCCGTCAGCCCGGCCGCATATTTTTCAGGAGCCCCATGAAAACACCTTTTAAACCGAAAATTTATGGCAGTTTGTCCCGAGTTTTTCATTTTGTCGGCAGGTTTGGTCTGGTCATACTCCTGACAGCGACTGTTTTACTTTTTCCCAGGCCGGAAGGACTTTCAGTTGCGGGTCATCATGCGCTGGCCGCTTTTGTCTTTACTGCTGCAATCCTTGCACTGGAGCCTGTATCCCTTCCCATTGCCGCATTAATGGTGCCGGTGGCTGAAGTGGCACTGGGCATTGCCACGGCGCCCCAGGCGTTTGAAACCTTTTCCCGGCCGGTGGTTTTCCTGATCCTGGCCAGTCTTTTTCTTGCAGAAGCACTGAGAAAACATGGTTTGACCCGGCGCCTGGCCATGAAAACCATTGTGTTGTCCGGCGGAGGTAAAGGTGCGGTTCTGTTCGGCCTCATGGGAATTTCCGCCGTGTTTTCCATGTGGGTGGGGAATACCGCCACGGCTGCCATGCTGATTCCGGTTGCACTGACCATCGCAAAACAGATTCCTGAAAAGAAAGACTCGCGAAAAATGCTGTCACTGCTGGCTCTGGGAATTGCATACAGCGCCAGTGTGGGCGGAATGGCAACCATTCTGGGAGGGGCCGCAAATGCGGTGGCCTCGGGATTTCTGGCAGAACTCGGCCCCTGGTCCTTTGTGGATTGGATGAAATACGGCATTCCTTCTTTTCTTCTTCTTTTCCCCGTAACCTGGGCCATGTTGTATAAACTGGTAAAAGTGCCGGTCAAACAGCTGGATGTCTCGCCTGCAAAAGAACAGGTTGAAAAAATGGGCCCCATGTCCCCCAGGGAAAAGGAGGTCTCATGGGTACTTTTCTTTACGGCAGTGCTCTGGGTGGGCGGACCATTTGCCGGCGATCTGCTGGGACTTCCCCGATCCTTGTTTTCCTCTGCCATTGTTGCAGTAATGGCGGTTTCATACATGGCTGTCCGCCAGATTATCACCTGGGAAGATGTCAAAGGGGTAAGCTGGGGAATTTTTCTGATTATCGGTGCCGGGTTGTCTTTGGGTGAATCCCTGATCCGCACGGGAGCCACACAATGGTTTGCCGGCAGGATCATTCCCCTTGTGTCAGGCCCTCACCTTCTTGTCACCCTCATGGCTCTGGTATTGTTGTCTGCACTTTTGACCAATTTGCTGAACAATACTACCATTGCTGCCGTATTTGTGCCGGTATTGATATCGGTTTCAGCAGATATCAGCGGGCTGAGCCCTGTTCAAGTGGTCCTGCCGGTGACCCTGGCCACCACATTCGGCTATTCACTGCCCTCTGCATCCGGCCGCATGGCGCTCATCTCCTCAACCGGCATGATCGAGAAAACCGCTATGATCAAGTACGGCCTCATTGTCACGATTGTCAGTTCCCTGGCACTGGCATTGCTTTTTTACGGGTTTATCCTGGCGGATTTTATTTAAGGAGATGAAAAGAATGCATATACTTATCGTGGGCGCTGGTCAAACCGGTATTGAAGTTATCCGGCAACTGAAAAAGAACAAAGCATTCACATTCATGACGGCGGATCCCCGGCCAGACCCTCTTGCCGTAAGGGAGGGCCTCATCGATAAGGTGGATATCGATGAGGTGATTACCCCTTTGACCCTGGAGGAAATCATAAAAAATACCCGGGCGGACATGATTCTGCTGGCGTTGACTACAGAAGAAATGGGGCTGGGAAAGGCACCTGGCGTTGACATCCTGGCTGATTCTCTCCGCAATGAATTGTCCATTATTTCCAGTATACCGGTTATTGAAGTGGCCCGGTCCGCTGTCTAATACCGGAACCTTTTTCTCTTTGAGAGCAGGAACCAGCCGGTGGGATGGCGCAGAGGTCCCTGGTCAAAAAAGAGTCGACACACATATCATCATAAAGGGTAAATCATGGTCGCGATCATCTCATTATTGCTGGTTGTATTTCTTTCAATCCTGATCACCCGCATTGCCACCATCACGCTGACACACACCGGTCTTACCCGTCAGTCTGCAAGGTTTCAGGCCAGAAGTGCATTTTCCGGTGCCGGATTCACCACAAACGAATCCGAAATGGTGGTCAATCACCCGGTCAGACGAAAAATTGTCATGTTTTTGATTCTTATTGGAAATGCCGGAATCGTGGCGGCCATTTCCTCACTGATTCTGACCTTTGTTCAAGAGGGCACCGCCACGACTCTGACGTTGCGAATCGTAATACTGGTGTCCGGAATACTCGTGTTATGGCTTCTTGCCTCGAGCAGATGGGTGGACCGGCAACTTTCCAGGATGGTGGATACCCTGCTGAAACGGTATACCAATCTGGATGTCAGAGACTATGCAAGTCTGCTTCATCTCACCGGTGATTATCGCCTGGCTGAACTGCGTGTCCGGAAAAACGACTGGATTGCCGGCAGAAAAATTTCAGAATCCCGCCTCAGGGACGAAGGTATCAATCTGCTTGGCATAAAAAAACCGGACGGGACCTACATCGGCAATCCCACACCGGACACCCGCCTTGAATACAGGGATGTTCTGATACTGTATGGCCGTATCGAAGCCATAGAAGAACTGGACCGCCGCGAACAGGGGTTAAAGGGAGATGTCGAGCACCACCAGGCTATTGTTGAACAGCAACGGGTTGTTTCCAAACAGGAAAATCAAAAATTCAAAGGAGACCCGTAATGTTCACATTGATTTTTGCAGCAATGACCGGTCTGGGAATATTTATGCTCTTCCACGGCCTTGAAAAGCAGAAACATTTTTTTCTATGGACAGGGCTTTTGACTTTCGGGTCATTTGTCCATAAAAGATGGAGCCGATGGATTCTCCCTGTCCTGGCATTTTTATCGGGTGCCGGGTGGGGACTGATAAACTGGGAAAAATTTCTCAAATTTTTACACAGCCTGCAGGGGCGTCTGACAGATCCGATATACGGCAAAAATACAGGCTTCTATCTGTTTGAGCTTCCCCTGTTTGATGCGCTCTATCAGCTGGGTCCGCTTCTTTCGGGCATCGGACTTTCCTGGCTGATAATAATGGTTCCGTCCCTTCGAAGAGGTCTGGAACGGCTTGCAGAAAAAACCGGCCTGAAAAATTTTCCTGCGCCTGTTCCGGCCCTCGGTGCCATGGCGGCCATACTTTTGGTTCCCGGAATTGTCACTCTGACCGTACTGCCCCCAATTTTCCAGAGATTCAGGGTTGAACCCAATGAAATAACATTGGAAAAACCTAACGTGGGTATTGACAGGTACATCATTGATGATGAGTACCGTCAGGTGATGGTATCAGCAAGGGAACTGAACCTGGACAATCTTCCTGAAAAAAGCCAGACCTTTATTAATAAACGGTTCAAATATACCCACGGATTTGGAATAATCCTGACCAATGTTAATGAATTTACGCCCGAGGGACTGCCGAATCTTGAAATAAAAGATATTCCGCCGGTCAGTTCTTCAGGCGCACTTGAGGTGGGACAGCCCCGTATCTATTATGGTGAAGCAACCGATTCTTACACCATTGTCAACAGCAATGAAGCCGAATTAGATTATCCCAGTGGAGAAACAAATATCGATAACAGGTATGATGGCTCCGGCGGAGTCCAGCTTGAAAGTATCTGGCGCAAACTTGTATACGGGTGGAAATTTGCCGGCATAAGGCTGCTGCTTTCAGGTTACCCCAACAAGGAAAGCAGGATCATGTTCCACAGGAATGTCTTTAACAGGGTCCGCACCCTTGCCCCGTTTCTAGAATTTGATAATGATCCCTATATAGTTCTGGCCAATAAAAAACTGTACTGGATTATCGATGCCTATACCACCTCTGACCGGTTTCCTTACAGTGAACACTTCACGCCTGATGTATTCCGGACCCGGGACCGGGACCGGTTGCCTATCCAGGATTCTGCACTGACTTCTTTATACGGGATCAATTATATAAGGAATTCGGTAAAATGTGTGGTGGATGCCTATGAAGGCAGCGTCGATTTTTATGGTTTTGACCGGGATGATCTTCTCATCAAGGTCTGGCAGAAGATCTTTCCTGAGATGCTCAAACCTGAAACCGATATGCCCGGCTTTCTTCTGGAGCACATCAGATACCCGGCAGACATGCTTCTTACCCAGGGGTTGATGTATTCAAAATTTCATATGAGGGATCCCGCTGTTTTCTACAACCAGGAAGATTTGTGGATACGAGCGACGGAAAAATACTATAACAGAGTGGTGCCGGTCGAGCCGTATTATATTCTGTGGACCCCGCCTGGCTCAGAAGAGGTGGAATTTTCCCTCATTTTGCCTTTCACGCCCAAGAAACGGCAGGTCATGATCGGATGGATAGCTGGCCTTTGCGATCCGGACAGTTATGGAAGAATGACCGCCTACCAGTTTCCCAAGGAAAAAAGGGTATTAAGGCCCCAGCAGGTTGAAACCAAAATTGATCAGGACAGTTATCTTTCCGGTCAGCTCACCCTCTGGAGCCATCGAGCATCAAACGTTATCCGGGGAAATGTTCTTGCCATCCCTGTGGAAGAGACAATAATTCATGTGGAACCTATTTGCCTTCAGGCGGAAACAGCGGCATATCCTGAATTACGTCTTGTGGCGGTAATGCATGATGATAATTTGAGCTATGCAACCACTTTTGACAAGGCGCTGCAAGTTGTTTGAAGACCGTGAAGACCCTTTGGATCTTACCGGAAAACCGGCACCAGAGGACAAAACGGTTAAAGGTTTGATAGATGATGCATCCAGCGCTTTTGACAGCTATCTTGAAGCATTGGGTGCCAGGCAATACGCCAGGACATCCAAGGCCCTTGAAAAACTTGAAAAAATGATTGAAAGGCTGAAGAAAAAACCGGTCCGTGTTGACCGGCAGTCGCATAATACGCCGGAAAGTGCCTCACCCGAAACCGACCGGAACTGACGGGGGAAAACATCATGGCCCCTGACAGTGTTTTGAAAACCAACGACCAGAGGCCCAAAGGGGAATCTACGCTTAATTTCACCAAGGAGCATCCATAATGGAAAACAACCGGCACAGACAAGCTGTATCTTTTGATGACATAATACCGCTAAAATGGGGGACATGGTTCCTTTTTTTCTGTCTGATCTTTTCCGCCCAGGCTGCTGCCGGCCAAGAAAACCGGTTCACCAATCATCTGGGCATGACCTTTATCCGGGTGGCTCCCGGCACATTTCTCATGGGAAGCCCTGAAACCGAAGAACACAGGACAAATAATGAAACACAGCACCCGGTTCACATCGAAAAGGCCTTTTACCTCCAGAAAAACGAAGTAACCCTGGAACAATGGCGGGCGGTGATGGGAAAAAGCTGGTTTATCAGACGAGAAGGAACGGCCCAGACCCCGGTCACTCGGGTCTCTTTTTTTGACGTTCAGAAATTTATCAGAAAACTGAATAAGAAAGGCAGCCCCCAATACCGGCTTCCTTCAGAAGCAGAATGGGAATATGCCTGCCGGGCCGGCACCACCACCGCATACAGCTGGGGAAATGATATTGACTGCGCCAAGGCCATGTATGCCAACAACTCGAAAAAATTGTGCGACTGCTGCGACTATTACCGGTCTGTGGGATTGCCGGCAAACGGTCCTGCTCCGGTGGGTTCCTTTGTCCCCAATCCATGGGGATTTCATGATCTGCACGGCAATGTCTGGGAATGGTGCGCAGATGTATATATCGAGGATACCCGCATCTCCGGGGGCAAAAGCGTTAATTTCTTTAACACCCTGCCCAGGGTGCGGCGGGGCGGCAGCTGGTTCAAATATGGCTGGTACCTCAGAAGCGCCAACCGTACCTATGCCCATCCCGGATCCAGGTTCCAGACAACCGGATTCAGACTGGTCCATGAGACGGATTGATGTACGCAAAACTGTTAGACCTGCTCAAAATCTATGAAGAAGAGCTCACCTTGTTTTTGTGGGTGGCTGCGCTTTTGTTCATTATCCGCAGTTCAGGCGTTATCCTCAATAACTATGCGGAAACCGCTTTTTTAAAGCGTTACGGGGTGGAATATCTGCCCATGGTCAACATGCTTAATGCAGTGGCGACCTTTTTTGTTACCGGATTTCTGGCGGCTTTTTTGAACAAGACACCAGGCGCCAGACTCTTGTCATATGTCTTTATTTTCTCAGGCGTCGTTGTAACGGTTGTCCGGGTGCTCATCCCTTTTGGCATCAATCTGCTCTACCCCCTGCTGTTTATGCTAAAAAGCCAGTTCGAACTGCTCCATGCCCTGCTTTTCTGGAATATGTGCAATGATCTTTTCAATACCCGCCAGTCCAAGCGGCTGTTTCCTCTGCTCACTGCGGGAGGGGTCATCGGTCTCATCCTGGGCAGCTTTGGCACACCCTGGTTTGCCAGCCTTTTCAGCATGGATAACCTGCTGTATCTATATCTTTTTACCACCATTGCTGGTGCATTCATAATCCAGTTTATGGGGCGCAGTTTCGCCACATTGATATTCAAGGAAAAGGTCGGGGTATCAGGGAAAAAAAAGCCTGCCATGATCGAAGAAATAAAAAGGGTCTACCCCCTGGTGAAAAATTCTATTCTGGTAAAAATAGTTCTGGTCCTGACCTTTATGCCCAATGTGCTCATCCCCATCATGAACTACCAGTTCAATTATGCGGTAAATGAACAGTTTGCCTCGGAACGCACCATGATCCAGTTTTTCGGTAATTTCAGAGGAGCGCTTTATATTGTCAGCCTGTTTATTTTATTGTTTGTAGGACGTATTTACGGACGGTGGGGACTGCCCGTGGCCCTCATGTTCCATCCTGTTAACTATATGCTGGCATTTATGGCATTTATGCTGCGGTTTGACGTGTTTTCAGCCATATATGCCAAAATGTCCACAACCATCATCCGCACAACCATTAACCGACCTGCCAACAGCATTCTCATCGGACTGTTTCCTGAATCGTACCGGGACATGATCCGTCCTTTTTTGCGGGGCACTGTTGTCAGGCTGGCCCTGTTCACAGGATCTGCACTGATTCTGGTTTCCACACCATTGTTTCATCCTCGGTACCTGAGCCTGGTGGCCCTGCCTTTTCTGATTGCATGGGTGGCGGCTCCCTTTGTGCTCAAGGCCAATTACTCAAAAATTCTGCTGGATATGATCTCCAGAAAACAGCTGGATATCAAAAGTCTTGACCAAAAAGAACTGAGCCAGATTTTTAACCAGGAAAAAACACTGGCAGACCTGGAATCCTCATTCCTGGCTGCACGGGGCAGTGATGCACTCTGGTATGCTAGACTGTTGAAAAATATTTCTCCAGACCGGCTGGATAAGTTGATTCTCAAAAACCTGGACTATCAGGATGAGGACACCCAGGTGGCCCTCATCAAAATGATCTCTCCTGGATACAGTTCCCAGGCCGCAAAAGAACTGGTCCGGTATTTGTCCCCCCATCGTCATGAAACCACCATCGCCATCTTAAAGCTTGTCATTCGGCATGGCATTCAGGCGGTGAAACCATCCGAGTTCTCCTTTTATATAAACAGCTCCCATCCGGTGGTCAGAGGATTTGTCTGTGCCTGCCGTTATGCCCACCAGCCGGAATCTATCCGGAAGTGTATCGATGACTGGATGTCCCACAAAGATAAAACCTTTCGTCAGTCCGGTATTATCTGTGCCGGATTGAGCGGACACCAGGAATATATCCCCAGGCTTCAGGCCCTGCTCAAAGAACCTGAAATTGATTCGTTTATCCCCGATACCATCAGAGCCTTGTCCCGGTTACGGACTGAGGCAGGCCATTCAGCAGCTTTATCTTACCTGGACCATGAACATAAAAAAGTGCGTATGGCTGCTCTGGATGCCCTTTCAATAATAGATGATGATACTTTGCAAAAGGCAATTCATCTGCTGGGAGATCCTTCAGATGCCATCCATGAGTTTGCCGTAAAAAAAATCAAAGCCGCAGACTATCAGAACAATCTGTTGCTGGTGGAATCTTTGGGCCTGCCATCCACCCGGATCAGGCGGGGACTTTTTAAACTGCTGGAAACCCTGGATATAAAAGAGTTTGATGTATTGATGTTCGCTAAAAAAAATCTGTCCAGAGCCTATGAATACCTTGCCATGACCCAATCGTTGGAGAATATTCCCCAGGGCGGGGTTCGCGATCTTGTCATGGAACATCTCATCGAAAAAAAAGAAAGGGTGCTGGAAAACATCCTCAGGGTTTTTGCCATCCACAATCAGACAGAACGGATGAAATCCGCCTGGCAGGGAATTTTCTCCTCCGATACCCGGCAGCGGGCCAATGCTATTGAACTGCTCAATGACGTTCTGGATAAAAAAACCTTTAAAACCATGTTGCCGCTTCTGGAAAACCCTAATCCTTCAACGGCTTTGACAGAAGGGAGAAAATTGATAAAAATACCAAAATTTGACACCAAAGGCGAACAAGCGGTATCCAATCTGCTCTCTTCTGCAGATTGGGTAGATGTGATCTTTGGGCTGGGGATTTTACGGGAAACACAAGATATATCCATCAACCAGGACCTGCTCCAGAATTTGAGGCACTCTGATAACCATCATATTTTAAGGGAAGTTGACATGCTATGGAAAAAAAACAAGCCGTCCGGGCAAAACAATGGGCAAAATGCGACCCAACAAATATCTCTGGGGGAAAAGATACTTCTTTTAAAGGGAATCGAAATATTTTCAGGGTTGAGCGCCTCAGAACTGGCAGCCATTGCCGGTGTCACCGAGGAAATGGCATATGATGAAGATGAGGAGGTAATCAAGCAAAACAGTGTTGGCGAAACCGTTTTCCTGATCATTGAGGGTCAGGTATCGGTAATCATGGAGCGGGAAAACGGCCACGAGAAGCGGATCGACCAGATGACATCAGGTAGAGCTTTTGGTGAAATGGCTCTGATAGATGACTCCCCCAGGTCCGCCACTATCCGGACCATGACCCCCTCCCGGTTTCTCATCCTTCACAAACAGGTATTCAAGGAAACCGCCATGGAATTCCCCCGCATTGCCATGCAGATATGTTCGGTTCTCAGCCGGCGGATCAGGCATCTGCATTCCCTGGTCCAGGAAAAAGAGTAGGAAATCAAGGGGATGTCATGACATATCATCAGGGGTACCAGTTGATTGGATTTTGTGCATGCTGGAGAAGTGGTCAGGATGCTTCGCTTTTCTGGTAGACGGCATAATAGGTCACCGGAATCAGTACCAGGGTAAACAGGGTTGATGCCGCCAGACCGAAAATAAGGGCCCAGGCAAGTCCTGAAAAAACCGGGTCCAGGGTAATGGGAAATGCACCGATGGCGGTTGTCATTGCGGTGAGTAAGATGGGCCGCATCCGGATGGCCCCGCTCTGGAGAATCGCTTCTTTCAGGTCCACGCCCTGTTTCAGGGAAGCCTGGATAAATTCAATGAGCACCAGGGCATTTCGTATGACAATGCCGCCCAGGGCAATCATGCCGATCATGCTGGTGGCGGTGAAAAAAATCGGATTGGAAAATCCGTCTACCGGGGAGGCAGCCACCAGGTTGAGCACAAGAAATCCGGGCATGATGCCCAGCAGGGTTAATGGAATGGCCATCATGATCAGAACCGGCATGAAAAAAGATCCGGTCTGGATGACCAGAAGAATGTATATGCCTATCAAGGCTGCGGCAAACGCGATACCCATGTCCCTGAAGACCCGGATGGTGATCTTCCATTCTCCTTCTCCTGCCCAGTTTACCTGAATGCCTCTGGGCAGGGGATCTTTCCCAAGTTTTTTCTGCATATCAAGGATGGCTTCTGCCGGGGCCCTGCCTGCAGTATCCGCCAGAACATACACCACCCTGTCAAGGTTCTTGTGATAAATGGGCTGCTGGTTGGGCAGTATCTGGACATTCACCAGTTCCGCCAGAGGAACCATGCTGCCGGTTTTGGACCTGAGGGGTACCGAGGTCAGGGCCACGATGCCGGAGCGGTGTTTCCTGGGCATGATCACCCGGATGTATAAGGGATTTCTTTCCCTGGGCAGATGCAGGTGTGATGGCGTCATGCCCTGAATCATACCCTGAAGGGTTGTGGTGATCTGCCGGGTGGTGATACCATGAAGGGCGGCTTTTTCTTTGTCGATGATAAAATCGATGCGCTCATGAAGCGTTTCTGCCATGTCATCGATGTCCACCACAAAGGCTTCTTTTTCCATGATTTTTTTCAGGTGGTCTGCGGCCTGGATAAGATGGTGGTAGGGCACATCCGCATCAGCATACAGCTCGCCCACAATGGTTGACAGCACCGGCGGTCCGGGCGGGACTTCCACGAGCTTGACTTTGGCATTGTTTTTACGGGCAATGGCCTCCAGGTCATTTCTCAGCCGTAAAACAATGGCGTGGCTCTGCTGGTCCCGCACATTTTTACCGGTGAAATTGACCCGGATATCAGCCAGATTGCCTGCTTTGCGCAGATAATAGTGCCTGACCATGCCGTTGAAATCCATGGGAGAGGCATCACCGGTATAGGATACCATGCTGGTGATTTCCGGAACGGTTTTAAGAAAATTTTCAAAATCCTGTACAACCGCATTGGTCCGCTCAAGGGTGGTGCCTTCAGGCATGTCAATAACGATCTGGAATTCGTTTTTGTTGTCAAAGGGCAGAAGTTTCAGGGGCACAAGCCGGAACAGGGCCAGAGAGCAGGAAATCAGCAAAAGTACAATGACCAGCACAAACAACACCATGCGCTTTGGGCCCGAGTCCAGAAACGGCTGAACAATGCTGCGGTAGGTGCGGAACAAACGGCTTTGTCTGGAGATACGGTCTGATGATTCTGCATCCGGATCGTTCTGATCGATCAGTTCAGGCGCAGTCGATCTGAGCAGTTTCAGGGTCAGCCAGGGCACGATGGTCAGGGCGCACAGGGTGGAAAACGTCACCGTTAGGGGGACATTCACAGCCATGGGAGCCATGTAGGGCCCCATCATGCCGGTGATGAAAAACAAGGGGACAAAGCAGACAATAATAGCCAGGGTAGACATGATCACCGGGGGCAGAACCTCGTCAACCGCAGCCAAAGTTGCCTTGAACGGTTCGAGAACGCCCTTTTTGATATGGCGCTGGATATTTTCCACATTGGTGATGGGATCGTCCACCACCAGACCCAGAGAAAGAATCAGGGCAAACAGGGTCACCCGGTTGATGGTGTAACCGAACAGGTAATTGATGAACAGGGCCAGAGAAAAACTGATGGGGACGGCAAAGGCGACGATCAGTGCCTCCCGCCATCCCAGTGCAAAAGCCAGAAGAATCACTACTGAGGCGATGGCAAATCCCAGAGAGCTGACAAGGCCCCACACTTTTTCTGCAGCGGTTTCTCCGTAATTGCGGGTGATCTGATAATAAACACCGTCGGGAAGGATCTGCTCACGAATCCGTTCAAATTCATCCATGATTTCTTTGGCAACGGCTACGGCATTGGATCCTTTTTTCTTTGAAACGGCAAGGGTTACGGCAGGGTATCGTTTGCCGGGCACATACCCGGTATGTTTTTTTGCATACGCGTTTGAAAAACTGATTGCCGTGTAGGTGTCGGATTGTCCGGGTATGTCCTGGATATGGGCAATATCCCTGAGATACACCGGAATATTGTCTTTTATCCCGACAACCAGAGATTTTACATCCTCGGCAGTATATATAAAGGAGGTGGTGGTCACCGGAAAACTGGTGTCTCTCCTGGAAAAATATCCTGCATTGACAGAAAAATCCGCCTCCTGCAGTGCCTGCTGTACATTCATATAGGAAATTCCATACCCGGTCATTTTTTCAGGATCCAGTTCAACCCGGATTTCTCTGGGCCTTCCCCCGTGCAGAACGGTTCTGGAGGTGTTCTCAACTCGGCTGAGCCTGGCCAGGGCTTCCTGGCCTGTTCTGTGGAGCTGGGCATCATCCAGCAGGTCGGAAAACAAACTGATGGTGACGATGGGCACATCATC
>JBFLKI010000147.1:0-12649 GCA_040883135.1 Desulfotignum sp.
ATCCAGGGACTTTTTTCAGCCAGGGTGACCAGGGTGTCCAGTGCCTGGGTATTCTCGATAAGCAAAGACAGATAGGTGGTCCGGCGCTCGATGGTGATAATCAGATCCACCAGCCGTACCAGCACGGCTTCGCTGTCTTTTGCCCGGCCCGTTTTTTTCAGCAGTACCGGCACCAGCCGGGCCAGTTTTTTACGGCCGGCCGGGGTCAGGCGCAACGTATTGGGGTGCCCGGCCAGAGATCGGAGCACCGACAGAACCCGGCCGGGATCTTCAAATCCCGCCACGTCAATAGCATCCTGGGAAAACTGGGGATCATTGATATTGAGCCACATCTCCTTGAGTTTCCTGGCTCCCGGATCCCTGGCATCGTCTGCATCCGTGACCAGCAACTGGGAAAAATGGCCGTGCACACAGGCCATGACCTGATCCAGTTTTTCCCTGAACGCGCCAAAGGAGTCAATCCCCATGGACAGGGCCAGAATTGCCTGCTGATCCGGATGTTCAGGAATATCATGGGTCTGCAGGTCCTGGTATTCCTGAAGCCGGTTTTCCACGGTGCGCAGAAACCGGTAGGATGCGATCAGGTCATCCCGGGTAGCGGCATCGATACAGTCGTGACCGGCCAGCAGATGCAGGACCTGTAAAATTCCCGGGGTCTGAAGCGTGGGCTCCACCCCGCCCCGGATGAGCTGGAACAGCTGGCCGAAGAACTCGATCTCCCGGATGCCGCCGGCCCCCAGCTTGATGTTGTTTTTCAGTCGGGCGTTTGTCACCTGCAGTGTGATGCGCTGTTTCATATCCCTGAACGAGTCAAAGGATCCGTAATCAAAGTACCGGCGGAAGATGAATCCGTTGAGATTGTGGAGCAAAAGCCGGCCGGCGGCCAGGTCCCCGGCCACGGGTACGGCCTTGATCATGGCATACCGCTCCCATTCCCGCCCCTGGGTCTGATAATATTCCTCAAACGCATCCGAGTTCATGATCAGTGGACCGCTGTCTCCGAACGGCCTCAGCCGGGTGTCCACCCGAAAAAAATGCTCTCCGCTGTCTGAGGCAAAAAATTTGAGAAACTGCTTGCACAACCGGGTGAAAAAATCCAGGTTCGAGGTGTTGCTCCGGCCGTCCAGAAACGTGTTGCCGTCTTTGGGATACACAAAGATCAGATCGATGTCCGAAGAAAAATTCAGCTCTTTGGCCCCCAGTTTTCCCATGCCCAGAATTACCATCTGCTGGGGATGACCGTGCGGATCCATGGGGGTCCCGTGGATGGCGCACATTTTGGCATACAGCACGTCCAGTGCCTGGCTGACACAGGCAATGGCCAGTTCAGACAGATCGGACAGGGTGTCGGTCAGATCGGCTTTGCCCGTCAAATCCCGCCAGGCGATGCGGATGATTTCCCGGCGTTTGAAATCTCTCAGGATTTTGTTTGCCTGCTCCACATCAGCATCTCTGGTTTGCTGCAGGGCCTGTTTCTGATACCAGCCCGGATCACGGCCGGCCCCCAGATCCCCGGAAACCACAAGGTCGTATAGAATAGCCGGTTTCATTGCCAGGGCGTCCGCGATAAAATCGCTGAACAAAAACACCCGCGCCAGATCGACCGGATCCACAATCCCAGGTTCACTCGTCAGATTGTTGTGTTCCAAACTGTTATAAAACCGGTCCACCCTTTTGATCAAAAGGGCTTTCAAAGAAGAAGAAAGGTCCGGAAATAGCCCGTCGATCATCCGTGAATCTGCCCTGTCATCCATGGCTCCGCCAAAAAGTTATGGGTTATCCTGTTTTGAAACGTGCTTTGCCTCCACCATACATAATATCCGGCGAAAAATTTATCAAGCCCGGTGAAAGAGCCGTCCGCAGAAACTGAAAATATGCTGTCTGATGAATTATCATTTTTTTTCTTGTCTGATCACGATATGATACCGTGAAATGTGTATGCCAACATCAAGGAACTGACCAAACCCTATGAGCACCTGGCTGAATCCGATACGGCCGATTTGGAAAATCACTTTCCAGGGCAAGTTTAACATCAAGCCATCTGTCAGTATTCTGCGGATGACCGGTATCCTTGTTTTTCTGCTACTGTTTTCGCCGATGACCGGTCAGGCCGATACCCAAACGATTGATGTGCCCATGACTCTGGATTATGACCTGATGGATGCTCTGGCAGCCGACGCCGTGTTTACCGGACCGGAAAAGCAGGCCATTCTGCTGTCGAAAAAGGACGGGTGCCAGATCGTCATGGTGTCTGACCCCCGTTTCCGTGAAGCGGACGGATCTCTTTTCATCGATCTGCGTGTTCATGTCCGATACGGATTTTCTATGGGACGCCGCTGCCTGTTTCCTGTCACTTTTGACGGCTATCTGACAGCCCGGCAGCAGCCGGTTCTGGACCCGGAAACCTGGCAGTTACAGTTTACCACGGTATCTTCCCATCTGGAAAACCGGAACCGCCAGCCGGCCAGACTGGCGAATTTCATATGGCGGCGGATCCAGGAACGGCTGCCGGACCTTCTGGCGCCCATTATCATTGACCTGGGCATACCGCAAAAAGAACTTGGCATATTCCTGAAGGCTGTCCTGCCAAAGGACAAGCCCGAAGAAGTGCTTGCAGTGATACAAAGCCTGCGCCCGGGCCCCGTTGAAATCCGAAAAAACCACCTCTCGTTTATACAGCGGATGGATATTCCTGAAACCATTTATAAAGAAGACGTGCCAGCCCCCCCGCCGGTTTTCTCCCGGAAACAAAAGCAGGCCTTTATTGACACCTGGGAAACCTGGGACGCCTTTATGGTGTCCATGATCACCGACCTGGCGCCCCGCCCCCTCGACGATGATGAGCAGGACATCCTGCTGGATCTGCTATTGCGGCTTCGGTATGCCTTTTCCCGGGAACTGGACAACCCGGATCCCGATAAAGAAGATTTTGTCAGAAACCAGTTCATTCTGAGCTGGAAGCGCGTGTCCCCTGTGTTTCGTAAACACCTCAAAGAAGCAAAAACCGCCTCCATTCTGGGATACCTGGCTTTTTTTTCAGCCGCCGACACCCTGACGGCCTTGGACAGGCTCGGCCCGTTCCTGGGCCTGGATATCAGCCGGCAGGGACTGCACCAGCTGGCAACGCTTCTGGCAGAAGGCAGGATACCACCGTTGACTTATGATCCGGACATCTCGCCCGCACTGATGAAAACCCTTGGAATCGGCAGAACCTCCGGCCGGGAGGCCGGCCTGGGGAGCCGTCTGAAACAGGCCCGGTATCAGTTTCACCGGATGGGCCCTGTTTCAGAGGCCTGGGCCGATACCCCGGCAAATGACCCGGGCAGCTTGCGGGAATGGACCCTCCAGGACGGATCTGTGGCCCGGTTTCTTGAAAAAACCACATCCCTTCTGACCTCTCAGACGGAAAAACGACTGCAGGAAACCCGGATTCCCAAAGCCCGACATGGCATGTACCGGCGGGTAGCGCTGACAACGGCCTGGCAGGAAAGCTGCTTTCGTCAGTTTGTTGAAAAAAATGACGATATCACCTATCTGCGGTCCTACAACCAGACCTCTGTCGGTATCATGCAGATCAATGAACGGGTATGGCGCGGCATATACGACCTGCAAAAACTTCGATGGGATATTGCCTACAATGCCATGACCGGATGTGAGATCCTTGAGCTTTATTTCAACCGGTATGCCATGCCCTGGATGAACCGGCATCCGGACACGGATTGGGATGATGACTTTCTGGCCGGAATGCTCTATGCCATGTATAGCGGCGGCCCGGGTCATCTTGAAAAATACGTTCACCGCCGAACCCAGTCCGGCAGCAGTTACCTGAGCGACCGGCTGTTTCAGGAAAAATGGGAATGGGTCAAAAAAGGGGCGCTGGGGCAGGCGGGCCGCTGTCTGACAGGCCGCTCCATATCGTTTGAACGTGAGTGACTTGTCTTTTACAGAGAATGCCATTGACACATGGACTTTACTTCAATCTCTAAATGTCTTGAGACTGCATTATGAAACAAAAAACCAAAGGCCAGATAGAATCCGAAATAAGCGAGGCCGTGATCAAGTTTGAAAAAGAATATATGGGACGGGGCCCTCTGGAGACCAAAACCTATATCATCGATGACATGGTGCTGGTAAGGCTCAAAAATGTGCTCACCCAGGCGGAATTGAAACTGGCTGAGATGCATGAACACAAGGATGGCAGGGAGCTGGTAAAGCGGATCCGGATTGCGCTGCTGGAACAGGGCCGGCCTTTGCTTGTGGAAGGGGTGGAAAAAATTCTGGGAATCACGGTAAGGAGCCTGCACACCGACATCAGCACCATTACCGGTGAAAGGGTGATCCTTTTCACACTGGTTTCCGCTCCTGGAACTGCCTGGAACAGAACTTAAAAAGAAGGCGCATTCTGAGAGTCCGTTGCCCGTGAAGATGCAGAAAATGGGCTTGACAACCTCGAAAATTTTTGCTTTAAGAAAGTGACCATCTGCCGGAAAAGGGTGTGCCGCACAATTTATCCGGGGGATGGCATGCAATGACATCGTCTTGGCGTTGGATCGGGTTCTCTGAATTTTTTCAAGAGGATGCGGGAAGAATATAAGGCCGTTGTCTGTTCTGCTGGAACAGACAACGGCCTTTTTTTATGGTCTCCATGACAGCAAAAAAAGGGCTTCATGGAATGGTCAAAACTCACTATAATGTAAAATATGGAGGAACATAATAATGATCTATCGAAATCATGCTGGTGACAAACCCAATGTCCATCCCACAGCAACGATTCATCCATCGGCCGTGGTGATCGGCAATGTCCAGATCGGTGAGAAGGTGTTTGTGGGACCCAATGCCGTCATCCGTGCAGACGAACCCTGTCCGGAAGGGAAAGTGGAAGCCATTGTCATCGAATCCGAGGTCAACATTCAGGACGGGGTGATCATTCATGCCCTGGGCGGTTCGCCGGTGCACATCGGAAAAGGGGTGTCCCTGGCCCATGGCGCCGTCATCCACGGACCCTGTCATATCGCAGACAACTGTTTTGTGGGTTTTAAAAGCGTTGTTTTCAAAGCCCGTCTTGGCGAAGGGGTGGTCATTCAGCACCAGGCGCTGGTGGAAGGGGTGGTCATTCCAGACGGCATGCATGTGCCGTCCATGGCCGGGGTGCTGACAGAAGCCGATGTTCATGACCTCAAGCCGGTATCGCCGGAACTGTCCGAATTTGCGGAAAAGGTTCGAAAAACCAATGTGTTTTTGGCCGAAGTGGCTTAATTATCAATGATACAGGCACGGCATTCCGATATGCCGTGCCTGTCCTAAAATCGATGCAATAAAAAAAAGGGCATGACACCCCATGAAAAAATTAGGGTTACCTGAGCATATCACGATTCACGACACCACTGTCCGGGAAGGGTTTCAAAGAGAGGAGCGGCTGATTCCCACCGATGCCAAATTGTGGGTGGTCCGGCAGCTTGTCAACGCGGGATTCAAAAGGATTGAGGTCACCAATTTTGCCAATCCGTCCCGGCTGCCCCAGTTTGCCGATGCGGAAGAACTGCTGAAGCAGATCCGGACCCACCAGGACCTCATCCCCTTTCTGGCGGATGTCGAGTTTTCAGCAGTCACCATCAACCAGAAGGCCGTGGACCGGGCTATGACTGCACACAGACAAGGAGTCGGCCCTGACAGAATCCTTCTGGTCATCTCCGTGAGTGATGCCTATCAACAGGCCAATACCGGCATGACCATCCATGAATACTGGAAAATGTCCGAAAAATGTGTCCAGTCCGTCAAATCATCCGGCATCAGGGTGTGCGGCGTCATCAACGGGATCTGGGGATGCCCGAAAACCGGAAAAACAGATCTGCTGAAAGCGGTCGACTTTACCCGGCGCTGGCTGCAGATAGGTGCCGACGAGATCGAACATGCAGATCACGACGGATCAGCCACGCCGGACCGGATTTATGCCTATTTTTCCACCATTCTGGATGCAATGCCGGATCCGGAAACACATGTAGCCCATTTCCATTCGACCCGGGGATGGGGCATGGCAAATGTCCTGGCCGCCATGCAGGCCGGCATCACCCATTTTGAATCGACTCTGGGAGGAATCGGCGGACAGCCGGCCAACTTCATTGATGGTGTTCCCGTGGCCGGCACCGGTGACTATTACCACAAAGATCCGGGACTGTCCGGACTGATTTCCACTGAAGATCTGTCCGTGATGATGGATGGAATGAACATCGAAACAGGACTGGATGTGGACACGGTGATCGCCACCGGCGGCATGGTGGAACGGATCGTGGGACGGCGTCTCCGGTCTGAATGCCTGCATTCAGGCAGAATTGCAAAATAAGAAAATTCCCGCCAAGACCGCTTTTGAAAACTTGGGATCTTTTTCCACCCCCCCCAATTGTCAGATTCGTCAATACTGCCTTGCTAAATCGCGGTGTTTTATGATATTTATGTGAGCTTCAACAACAAGCGCTTGAGTATGAAACATGATCCGGACAGGCTTTCGGGTCCCGTGATGACAACATCAGGTAATAAACAGGTATACAATAAATGAAAGCATTACTCGCCCTGGAAGACGGCAGGACCTTTGCCTGCAGAAGTTTCACAGGACCCGGGGAAGCATCCGGTGAAGCGGTTTTCAACACCAGCATGACCGGGTATCAGGAAATTCTCACTGATCCGTCCTATTTCGGCCAGATGGTGACCATGACCTATCCGCTGATCGGCAATTACGGCATCTGCCCCGAGGATGTGGAATCCAGCCGCATTCAGGTGGCGGCATTCATTGTCAAGGAATACCAGGATTTTCCCTCCAATTTCAGGTCCCGTGGGACACTGGCGGATTACCTGATCAAAAGCCATGTCCTGGGCGTGGAAGACCTGGACACCCGGGCACTGACCCGGCATATCCGTAAATCCGGGGCCATGCGGGCCGCGATCTCCACCTCGGACCTGAATCCGGATTCCCTGGTGGCAAAGGCCCGGCAGGTACCGTCCATGGCCGGCAGCGACCTGGTGCAGTATGTGACCACGAAAAAACCCTATTTCTGGAAATACAACCAGCCCGATTACGTGCCGGCGGATATGCTTTCCAATTCGTTTGTCTGGCGGCACCGGGGAAAAAAACACTCAGTGGTGGCCCTGGATTTCGGCATCAAGTACAATATTATCCGGTGTCTGGAAAATGCCGGGTGCGAGGTGCTCACCGTGCCGGCAAAAACCTCTGCGGATGTCATCAAGGCGCTCCAGCCCAACGGTATCTTTCTGTCCAACGGTCCGGGAGATCCGGAGCCTTTGACCTATGCCGTGGAGACCATCCGGCAGCTCCTGGGGTCTGTGCCGGTTTTCGGCATCTGCTTAGGCATGCAGCTGCTGGGACTGGCCATGGGGGGAAAGACCCTTAAAATCAAATTCGGACACCGGGGGGCCAACCAGCCGGTGAAAAACATGGCCACCGGCAAGGTGGAAATCACCTCCCAGAACCATGGATTCGCCGTGGACCTGAACAGCCTGAAAGACAAATCCTCGGCCCTGTCCCATATCAACCTGAATGAAGACTCGCTGGAAGGGATCAGCGATGACACGCTGAAGGCCTTTGCCGTGCAGTACCATCCGGAAGCCTCCCCCGGCCCCCATGACGCGGCCTATCTTTTCAACCAGTTTGCCAAAGTGATGACCCATGCCAAAGCGTAATGATATCAAAAAAATCCTGATCATCGGGGCCGGTCCTATTATCATCAGCCAGGCCTGCGAATTTGACTACTCCGGGACCCAGGCCTGCAAAGCCCTGAAGGAGGAAGGGTTCGAGGTGATCCTCATCAACTCCAATCCCGCCACCATCATGACCGACCCGGAAACCGCGGACCGGATCTATATCGAGCCGGTGACCCCGGACACCCTGTGCAAGGTGATCAGAGTGGAGCGGCCGGATGCGGTGCTGCCCACCCTGGGAGGCCAGACCGCCTTGAACACCGCCATCGAGGCCGCCAAAACCGGGATATTCGAAGAATACAACGTGGAACTGATCGGTGCCTCCATTGAAGCCATCAACAAGGCCGAAGACAGAGAGCTTTTCCGCAACGCCATGAACAAAATCGGCCTGCGCATTCCCAAAAGCGGGTTTGCCCATAATTTTGCCGAAGTGGAAGAGGTGGCGAAAAAGATCGGATTTCCTTTGATTGTCCGGCCCAGCTTTACTTTAGGCGGTACCGGCGGCGGGGTGGCCTACAACATGGAAGAACTGAACCGGGTGGCCAAATCCGGTCTGGACGCATCTCTCATCAACCAGATCCAGCTCGAGGAATCGGTGCTGGGGTGGAAGGAATACGAACTGGAGGTGATGCGGGACCATGCCGACAACGTGGTCATCATCTGCTCCATCGAGAACGTGGACGCCATGGGGGTCCACACCGGGGACTCCATCACCGTGGCCCCGGCCCAGACCCTGTCTGACAAGGAATACCAGGTGCTGCGGGATGCCTCCATCGCCATCATCCGAGAGATCGGCGTGGACACGGGCGGCTCCAATGTGCAGTTTGCCGTGAATCCGGAAAACGGGGATGTCATCGTGGTGGAGATGAATCCCAGGGTGTCCCGGAGCTCGGCCCTGGCCTCCAAGGCCACGGGCTTTCCCATTGCCAAAATCGCGGCCAAGCTGGCCGTGGGCTATACCCTGGATGAGATCCCCAACGACATCACCGGCGAAACCATGGCCTGCTTTGAACCGTCCATTGATTACTGTGTGGTGAAAATTCCCAGATGGACCTTTGAGAAATTTCCCGAGGCCCAGGATGTGCTCACCACGGCCATGAAGTCCGTGGGGGAAACCATGGCCATCGGCCGGACATTCAAGGAGGCGTTTCAAAAGGGGCTGCGGTCACTGGAAATCGGCCGGGCCGGGTTCGGGGCCGACGGCAAGGATCTTCTGCCCGATTCTTTGGCCGGCACCGAACTGGAATACAAGCTGTCCACCCCCAATTCCCAGCGGCTGTTCTATATCAAATATGCGCTCAAGCACAACATGCCCATCACCATGCTGCATGAGCTGACCCATATCGATCCCTGGTTTCTGCACCAGATGAAACAGATCGTGGATTTGGAAAATCAGATCAAACTGGCCGGCAAAAACCTGCCCAAAGACCTGCTGGAAAAAGCCAAAAAATACGGATTTTCCGACCGCCAGCTGGCCCACCTCACCCGGCTGACCGAAAAACAGGTGGAGCAGGAAAGAAAACTGTTGGGGCTGGTGCCGGTCTACAAACTGGTGGACACCTGTGCCGCGGAATTTCGGGCGGTCACCCCTTATTATTATTCCACCTATGAAACCGAGTGCGAAGCCCGGGTCAGCGACAAGAAAAAAGTGATCATCCTGGGGGGCGGTCCCAACCGCATCGGCCAGGGCATCGAATTCGACTACTGTTGTGTGCATGCCTCGTTCGCCCTGAGAGAGGAAGGGGTGGAATCCATCATGATCAACTCCAATCCGGAAACCGTGTCTACGGATTATGACACCTCGGACAAGCTGTATTTCGAACCATTGACCCACGAAGATGTGCTGCACATCGTGGAAAAGGAAAAACCCTTCGGGGTCATTGTCCAGTTCGGCGGACAGACACCGCTGAACCTGGCCACCGGCCTGCACAAAGCAGGCGTCCCCATTATCGGCACCTCGCCGGAAAGCATTGACCGGGCCGAGGACCGGGATCTGTTTCAGGCCATGATGGACAAGCTGGGACTGCGGCAGCCGGAAAACGGCATTGCCCACTCCTATGAGGAAGCCCTGGCCGTGGCACGGGATATCGGGTATCCGGTCATGGTGCGCCCGTCCTTTGTCCTGGGGGGCCGGGCCATGAAAATCGTGTATGATGAAAGTGATCTGGAAGCGTTTTTCGAGCTGGCGGTCCAGGCATCCCCGGACAAGCCCGTGCTCATCGACAAGTTTCTGGAGGAGGCCTTCGAGCTGGATGTGGATGCGATTTCCGACGGTGAAACTACGGTCATCGGAGGCATGATGGAACATATCGAGGAGGCCGGCATCCACTCGGGCGACTCTGCCTGCGTGCTGCCCCCTTACTCGATTGACCCACACCACATCGAGGAGATGGCGGATGCGGCCAGAGCCATTGCAAAGGAACTCCAGGTCAAGGGCTTGATGAACATTCAGTTCGGCATCATGAACGATACCGTCTATGTCATCGAGGTCAATCCCCGGGCCTCCCGGACCATTCCGTTCGTGTCCAAGGCCATCGGCGTGCCCCTGGCCAAACTGGCCACCAAGGTGATGCTGGGCAAAACCCTCAAAGAAATGGGGTTCACCGATCAGGTCATTCCGCCCTACTATTGTGTCAAGGAAGCGGTGATGCCATTTGACCGGTTTGAAAACGTGGACCCGGTCCTGGGGCCGGAAATGAAATCCACGGGTGAGGTCATGGGGATCGATATGGACCTGGGGGCGGCCGTGGCCAAATCCCAGATCGCCGCCGGCCAGAAACTGCCGGAACAGGGCACCGTGTTCATCTCGGTCCAGGACCGGGACAAGGAGGCGGCCCTGCCCGTGGCAAAAAACTTTCACGACATGGGGTTCACCATCATGGCCACACGGGGAACGGCTGCGTTCCTCGAAGAACACCAGGTACCGGCCACACCGGTGAAGAAAGTGTCCGCCGGCCGTCCCCATGTGGTGGATGCGGTCAAGAACAAAGAGATCCAGCTGATTCTCAACACCGGTGCCACCAGCCAGACCCAGCGGGACGGATATGAAATCCGCCGGGCCGCCATTAAATACAGAATCCCCTATGCCACCACCACCGACGGGGCAAAAGCCATTGCCAGTGCCATCCGGGCATTGAAAAAAGAGCGTCTGTCCGTCAAGCCCATTCAGGAGTATCACAAACAAAATGTCTGACCATCTGACTCTTTCTGCCAGTGAGCGCCCCAGAGACGAATGCGGGGTGTTCGGGCTGTACCAGCACCCGGAAGCCGCCAAAATCACCTATTTCGGGCTGTATGCCCTTCAGCACAGAGGCCAGGAAAGTGCCGGGATCTCTGTGAACCGGGGCATCAATGACAAGATTTTTTCCCATAAAGGCATGGGCCTGGTACCGGAAATTTTCAACATGGAAGACCTGGAACGGATCGAAGGCGGATCCGCCATCGGTCATGTACGGTACTCCACCACCGGGGATTCGGTGCTGCTCAATGCCCAGCCCTTTGTGGTGAACCACCGCCACCGCTCCTATGCCCTGGCCCATAACGGTAACCTGGTGAATGCGCATATCCTGAGACGGGAGCTGGAGGAAAAAGGCTCGATTTTCCAGACCACCATGGATTCAGAGGTCTTTTTGCACCTGTTCATCAAGAACCTGGTGAAAGGTGATTATGAAACCGCCATCCTCAAGGCGGTGTCCAAAATTCAAGGCGCCTATTCCATGATCCTGCTCACCTGCAAGGGTGAAATCATCGGCATGAAAGACCCCAACGGATTCCGGCCTCTGGCCTTAGGCAAACTCAACGGCCATTACGTGCTGGCATCGGAAACCTGCGCCTTTGACCTGATCCAGGCGGAATTCATCCGGGAGCTGGATCCCGGGGAGATCGTCATCATCAACGAGGAGGGCATCAAGAGTCTCCGTCATCCCAAAGCCTCGGCCCACAAGAGCCTGTGCATTTTCGAATATATCTATTTTGCCCGGCCCGACTCCACCATTGACGGCAAGAACGTGTATGAAATGCGCAAAAACCACGGCCAGCGCCTGGCAAAGGAAAGCCATGTGGATGCGGATCTGGTCATGCCGTTTCCCGATTCCGGCAACTATGCCGCCATCGGGTATGCCAGGGAATCGGGCATTCCCTTTGAAATGGGCATGATCCGCAACCATTATGTGGGCCGAAGCTTTATCCAGCCCACCCAGTCCATGCGGGATTTCTCCGTACGCATCAAGCTCAACCCGGTCAGGGAACTCATCAAGGGCAAGGACATCATCATCATCGAGGATTCCATCATCCGGGGCACCACCGCAAAAACACGGGTCAAGGCATTGCGGGAACTGGGGGTCAAAAAAGTGCACATGCGCATCTCCTGCCCGCCCCATAAATTTCCCTGTTATTACGGGATTGATTTTTCTTCCAAAGGGGAGTTGATTGCTGCCGAAAAATCGGTGGACGAACTGCGGGATCACCTCGGACTGGATTCGCTGCACTATCTGTCCATCCAAGGAATGCTGGCGGCCTCAGGGGTGAAGGACCCGGAACGCAATTTCTGCAAAGCCTGTTTCGACGGCGACTATCCGGTGCCCTTTGATCCGGAATTTACCAAACAGTGCATGGGATAACCGTCAGGAACAGCGATGCAGAAAAAAACCGTTGCCTTTTCCAAAGAGTCCTCCAATCTTTTCTTTCACATTCTGACCCGGTGCAACCTGTCCTGTGCCCACTGCTACATCAACCCGGACCAGCATGGCCGGAAGACCCTTTCCATTGACACCATCTGTCGGTGGCTGGATCTGTTTTCCCAAAAAGCCCGGCAGACCAACCTGATCTTTTTAGGGGGCGAACCCACCCTGCACCGGGATCTGCCGGCGGCTGTCAAAGAGGCCAGACGGCTTCATTACAATTCCATCACCATTGACACCAACGGATTTTTGTTCCACAA
>JBFLKI010000148.1:0-47106 GCA_040883135.1 Desulfotignum sp.
ATATATCTGTTCTTTTTCCATTACAGGGGCTATATCGGCAACCGGTTGTTCATCTCCATGCGGGACGGGTGTGCCGGTTTTTTCACGGAACAGGAGGTCATCAACTCCGGCGGGATTGTGCAAAAAAAACAGGACCGGGCGAAGGTCCGATCCGATATCCGTTTCGCGCCTCTGGTGCCGGTTCACCCGGCATCATTTGACGACGACCAGATCCGGCATCTGCGGGACGGCAACCTGGCAGCCGCATTCGGCAGGGATTTTGCCGGCATCATCCTTGGCGAATCCCAGCGCCTGCCCGGCGGGCGGATGCATCTGATCGACCGGGTCCTGTCTTTTGATCCCAGCGGCGGCAGATATGGGCTGGGGTCCATTGTGGCGGAAGCGGACATCCATCCTGATGCCTGGTTTCTTACCTGCCATTTCATTGATGATCCGGTCATGCCCGGCACCCTGATGTATGAATGCTGTGCCCATGCCCTGCGTATCTTTGTCCAGCGCATGGGGTGGGTGACACCGGATCCTCTGGCCCGGTTTGACGTGCTGCCGGACAATGAAAGCGACCTTAAATGCCGGGGGCCGGTGACCCCTGTCACCCGAAAAGCCAGGTATGAAATCGACATCAAGCAGATGGGGTATACCGCCGATGCCGGGCAGCCGTTCGTGATTGCCGACGCCCACATGTTCGCCGATGACCTGCATATCGTTTTATACAAAGACATGGGAATGATCCTGACCGGGGTTTCCCTGAAACATCTCACACACGTGTGGAGACACCAATGAAATACACCAACGTTTTTATCACTTCATTCGGGTATGAACTGCCCCCTCACATCGTGACCACCGCTCAGATCGAAGCGCGGCTTAAACCGTTCCTTGATGCGGTCGGATTCAAAGCCGGCCAGCTCGAAGCCCTGACCGGAATCCGGGAGCGCCGGTACTGGGACGAAGACCACACCCTGGCCGAGCATGCGGCCGTGGCCGGACAGCGGGCCCTGGACCAGGCCGGCATCAACCCGTCAGACATCGGGGCACTGGTGTTCTGCGGGGTCTGCCAGGACGGATTTGAACCCGCCACCTCCTGTAACATCGCCCAGTGCCTTGACATCGGACCGGATGCCCATGTCTACGATGTGAAATCCGCCTGCCTGGGCATGGTCACCGGCATGGTCCAGGTGGCCAATGAAATCCAGCTGGGCAATATCAAAGCCGGACTGGTGGTTTCCTGTGAAACGGCCCGGCAGATCGTGGACAGCACCATTGAAGAAATCAACTTTCACAAAAGCGTTGAATTCTACAAGGATACCGTGGCCACCATGACCGGCGGTTCCGGTGCGGCCGCCGTGCTGCTCACCGACGGGACCCTGGGGGATGAAGGCATCCATCACCATCGTCTCAAGGGCGGGGTGGTGAAAAATGCCATCCAGCACCATGATCTGTGCTTTTGGAGGTTCGAAAAAAAAGGCATGCCCACAGATGCCAAAGTGATCATGCGCACCCGGGCCAATGACGTTCTGGAAAACGGCTTGGTGCTGGCCACTCAGACCTTCCAGGCCCTGAAAAAGGAATTCAACCTGTCCGATGACCAGCCGGATAAGGTGATCGGCCATCAGGTGGGCGCCATTCACCACCAGCGCTTCTACGCAGCCCTGGGCCTGGACATGACCAAAGACTTTTCCACGTTTCCTTTCCTGGGCAACGTGGGCACGGTCTCTCTGCCCATCACCGCGGCCATTGCCGATGAACGCGGCTTTCTGCTGCCCGGGGATTTTGTGGCCTTTATCGGAGTGGGCTCCGGGCTCAACTGTTATGTGCTGGGGGTGGAATGGTAATCTGCCGGCGGATCAACGGCCGTATCACCACCACAGAGGGATTTGAGACGGAATACCCGTTTGCCCCCCGTTTTCAGAACATCAACGGGCATCTGCTCCATTACCTGGATGAAGGTGGGGGACCGCCGGTGGTCATGGTTCACGGCAACCCCACCTGGTCATTTTATTTCCGTCACCTGGTGGCACGATTGTCCAAAGAATTCCGGACACTGGTACCGGACCATATCGGATGCGGGTTTTCAGACAAGCCACACCCGGAAGCGTACCACTACACCCTGGCCTCCAGGGTGGCGGACCTGAACGCATTTCTGGACTGCACCGTTCCGGAAGGAAAACTGGATCTCATCGTTCATGACTGGGGCGGAATGATCGGTCTGGCCTGGGCACTGGATCATCTGGACCGGATCAACCGGCTGGTGATCACCAATACAGCCGGTTTTTTTCTGCCGGAAACCAAACGGTTTCCCTGGATGTTATGGGTCATCAAACACCTGGACTGGTTTGCGGTGCCGGCGGTTTTAGGGTTGAACCTGTTCTCGGTGGGGGCCCTGTACCTGGGGGCTTGCACCCGGTTGCCCAGGCAGGTGAAAAAGGGACTCACCGCCCCTTACAACAGCTGGAAAAACCGCATCGCCACCCTGAAATTTGTCCAGGACATTCCCCTGGATACCACAGATCCAAGCTGGAAAATGGTGGCCCGGGTGGATCAACAGCTTCACCGTCTGGATCCTGACAAGATCCTGCTGTTATGGGGGGCAAAAGATTTTGTGTTTGACACCTGTTTTCTGGATGAATTTCTGAAAAGACTGCCGGGTGCCCGGTTCCATGTATTTGAAGATGCCGGACACTACCTGTTTGAAGACAAGCCCGAAGAAACCGTTGAACAAATTCACCGGTTTCTGATCTCCTGACCTGTTTAAATGAACTTTTAAAGAAGACTACCCATGACCGTTTACACCAATATCGCCGAAAGCCTGACAAAAACCGCTCAGACCCTGCCCTACAAACGGGCCGTGGTGTATCCTTCCGGCCGGGACAGAAACAATCATGTCCTTTACAGCCAGCTGACTTTCAAACAGATGGACATTCTGTCCGACCGCCTGGCTGCCGGCCTGGAAAACATCGGGATCGTCCGGGGCACCCGCACCATTCTCATGGTCCCGCCGGGCATGGAATTTTTCATCATCGTGTTTGGCATGTTCAAGGTGGGGGCCGTGCCGGTGGTGGTGGACCCGGGCATGGGAATCGACCGGATGGTGCAGTGCCTGCATCAGGGCCGGCCCAAAGCATTCATCGGCATTGAAAAAGCCCATGTCCTGAGGCTGGTAAAGCCCGGATATTTCAGGCAGGTCAAACACTGGGTCACCGTGGGCAGAAAATGGTTCTGGGGCGGCCATACCTTCAGACAACTGCTGTCCGGCAACCCCGGACCGTTCACTCCGGCCCGGACCACCCGGGACGAGACCGCGGCCATCGTCTTTACCACCGGATCCACGGGCCCGGCCAAGGGTGTGGTGTATACCCATGGCAATTTCGTCGCCCAGATCAGACAGATCCAGGCCCATTTCAAGATCCGGCCCGATGAGATTGATCTGCCCACGTTTCCGTTATTCGCCCTGTTCGATCCGGCACTGGGCATGACCGCGGTCATACCGGACATGGATCCCACCCGTCCGGCCAGGGCAAACCCTGAAAAAATCATCGAAGCCATTGAAAATCAGGGGGTCACCAACATGTTCGCTTCCCCGGCCCTGCTCAACCGGGTGGGAAAATACGGCAACGAACACGGCATCAAACTGCCGTCTCTGCGCCGGGTGGTGTCTGCCGGAGCCCCGGTGTCACCGGCCAACATTGCACAGTTCTCCACCCTGCTGTCCGATGATGCGCTGATTCATACCCCATATGGGGCCACTGAAGCGGTACCGGTCATCTCCATTGCATCCGATGAAATCCTGTCCGAAACAAGGCACCTGACGGAAAAGGGTTTCGGCATGTGCATCGGGCGGCCTGTTGCGGACACACAGGTACGTCTGATCAAAATCACGGATACGCCCATCACCCAGATCAGAGAATCTTTGCTGGTTTCCGAAAAACAGGTGGGGGAAATCGCCGTCAAGGCGGATCTCGTCACAGAACATTATTTCAACAACCGGGAAGCGGATCTTCAGGCCAAAATTCCCGACGCTGACGGCCGGATCTGGCACCGCATGGGGGATCTGGGATGGATGGATGCCAAAGGACGGATCTGGTTCTGCGGCAGAAAAAGCCACCGGGTCGTCACGAAAAAAGGCACGTTGTTCACCATCCCGGTGGAGGCGATCTTCAACAACCATCCGTCAGTCTACCGCAGTGCATTGACCGGGGTGGGCCCCATGGGCAGCCAGATACCCGTGATCTTTGTGGAACCCTCAGAACGAATCGACTCTCCGAAAACTCTGATTGCAGATCTGGCAGATCTGGCGCAATCCAATCCTTTGACCGAAGAGATCCATCATATTTTCATTGAAAAAAAATTTCCCGTAGACATCCGGCACAACGCCAAGATATTCAGAGAAAAACTGGCAGTCAAGGCGGCTGCCAGACTCAAAAGCGACGGTCAATCCGGCAGCATGTCATAAAAATAGATCATCACATCGGACCGGGTGACAATACCGATCATTTTGCCGTCCTTGACCACCGGAACCCGGCCGATGTCGTGCTTGATCATGAGCCGGGCCACCTCCACGGCACTTCTGTCATGGGAAATGGTGACCACGTTCCGGACCATGAACGCTTTGATGGGGGCGGTCATCTGTTTGGATTGACGAACTTTTTTCAGATCCCGCCGGGATACGATCCCCACCAGGTCGTCCTGACTGTCCACCACCGGCAGGCCGGTACATCCCATGTCGCGCAGAATCTGAATCACATCCTCCACCGGGGTGTCTTCATGCACCTTGATCACCGGATAGGACATGATATCCGACAGCATCACCGAGGTCTGCTGATTGCCGCTGACCAGTTCCATGATCATTTCCTGGATCACCTCCGGATTGGCGGCCTTGATCAAGGCGGATCCAGCACCGGGATGCCCCCCGCCCCCCAGACTGCGCATGATCAGACTGATATTGATCTCATCCACACCGCTTCGCCCGATCACCATGCATTTATCCTGCACCAGGTCCCGGAAAATACCGAATGCGGCATCCACATTGATAATCTCACGATACATCTGCACCACCATGGCCAGATTCTGAATCCGTCCCTCGACGTCCAGTATCGAGAACCCCACAGTAAAACCGGACCGCTTGACGGTCTGACTTTTTCGAATCATTTCGTAAAGGATGTCCTTATGCTGCCTGGCATACGCCTGCTTCAGAAACGAGGCCAAAATCGTCAGATCCGCTTTTCTGTCCAGGAGAAACCCGGCGGCATGGGCATCCTCCGCCAACGTGGAGGGAAATGTCAGGTTGCCGGTATCTTCGTACAGACCGATGAGAAACAAAGTGGCCTGAATGGGTGTGAGCAGGGTTCGTTTCTTTTTGATTTCATTGATCAGCACGGTGATGCATGCCCCTGTCTCTCTGATATGGCTGTGTGTCGCTTTGATATCTCCATGCGAATGATGATCCCAGACAATGGTCTCGAGGTCCGGTTTTTCCTTTAGAACCACCAGACGGGGGTCCAGCCGCCCCCAGGAATGGGTGTCCACCACAATCAGGGTTTCCACCTGGTCCAGATTGACATCACCGGGGAGTAAAAATCCGAACACGTCCTTGTGAATGGCCAGAAAGGGCTTCAGATTCTGATTTACTTCACTGGGAATGACCGGACGGGCGTCCGGATAAACAAGGGTTGCCGCCACCAGGCTGGCCAGGCCATCAAAATCCGTCCCTTTATGCGTGGTCACGATTTTCATGATAAACGTCTTGTTCCTTGTCAATGGTTGCCGCCAAAACCGAATCGTATCCAGACACGTTTCAGGATACAGCTTGTTTTTTTTATCACAATATCTTATCTTTATATGGACAAAGGGTCATGAATACAAGGAAAAATCATGAAAAATCTCATCATTGCTTTTCTGCTGTTATGTGCAACCACCAATGCTGCATGGGGCGTTCAGATGAACAAAGACCCTTTGACCGACAAACCGGAGGACCGCTCCCCGGCTGCCTCTGCCCGGGAAGTGTTCCGGCGGAACATTCCTGAAGTGGCCCGGCAGTTCATCGGAACCCCGTATGAATTCGGCGGTAATCCCCTGGCCTCCGAAACAACAGACAATTCCTATCTTTTTTTCGCGATTTATACCAAAGCGGCCCAACGGGCCGGCCTGACCTATTACGGATATCTGCCCCTGGCGAATCTGTTGAGAAACGTCACCCGGGTTGACGAAGACCAGGTTCGAAACGGCGACCTCATGGTACTGGACAACCAGCTGGCAGCCATGGTTTTTCATATTGACGACAGCGACCGTTTTCACCTGATTTACGTTTCTGAAAAACGGCGCAAAGTGATTACTTTTCACAGCGACAACCTGGTATTCGACGTTTTCTGGCGTAGGAACATGACCGGGTTTTTCCGCCTGAAAGACGCCATGCTCAGGTGATTCAAATTTATCTGACCCCCCACTAAACCATCAACAGTTCCAGCAGGCCGCCATCTGGCCGGGCCGACGTTCAGTCAGGATCGGCGCCGCATCCCGGCAGGTCTGGGTCACTTGCGGGCACCGGGACTGAAACCGGCATCCGAAAGGGGGATTCAGGGGATTGGGAGGCTCTCCCGGACAGAGGATGCGCTGCCGGGCCCGCTGCACCGGCGGATCCGGAACCGGCACGGCGGACAGCAGTGCCCGGGTGTACGGATGCACCGGGGCGTCATAGATCAGGTGGCGGTCCGCCAGCTCCACAATGTTGCCGGCATACATGATGGCAATCCGATGGGAAATATGTCTCACCACGGCCAAATCATGGGCGATGAACAGATATGACAGCCCGAACTGCGACTGCAGATCCTGCATCAGGTTCACCACCTGGGCACGGATGGAGACATCCAGGGCGCTGACCGGCTCATCCGCCACGATAAACCGGGGTTTCAATGCCAGGGCCCGGGCAATGCCGACCCGCTGGCGCTGCCCCCCGCTGAAAGCATGGGGATAGCGGGCCCCGGCATCCGGCGGCAGGCCCACCAACTCCAGCAGCCGGGCCACTTCCCCGGCCGCCGATTTCGTGTTTTTGACCACTCCGTGGACAAAAAGCGGTTCCGCCACAATATCGATAATTTTCATACGGGGATTCAGGCTGGCATAAGGATCCTGAAATACCAGCTGCATGTCCCGGCTCAATTCGCGCACCTGTTTTTTTCCGGCATGGGTGATCTCTTTGCCCTGAAAAAAGATCTGTCCTTGACTCACCGGGACCCGGCCCAGAATGGCCCGGCCGGTCGTGCTTTTACCGGAACCGGATTCCCCTACCAGCCCCAGGGTCTCACCCGGACGGATATCGAAACTCACGTTTTCCACGGCATGCACGGTCAGCCGTTTTCCGCCCCAGAACCCGGCCCGGCCCGCATCAAACAGCACGCTCAGATTCCTGACCGTGATCAGCGGCGCATCGTTTGTCGTTCTCTGCATCGGACCGGTCATTTGACAGTTTCCTTTGCCGCACACCAGCAGGAAACATGGCGATCATCCCCCAGTTCAATCAGCGCCTGCATTCGGGAACACTCTGTTCCGGCCTGATCACACCGGGGAAAAAACGCGCATCCCCTTGGCGGTGAAATCAGATCCGGGGGCACACCGTCGATGGACACCATGCGCTCGGTCACCACATCCAACCGGGGAGTGGCCCGGATCAAGCCCTTGGTATAGGGGTGTACCGGGGATGCAAACACCTGGTCCGCATCTCCCACCTCCACAATCCGGCCGGCATACATGACCGCTACCCGGTGGCAGAGCTGGGCCACCACGCCCAGGTCATGGGTGATCAGAATCACGGAGACGTTCAGCCGCTGCTGCAGGTCGGCCAGCAGTTCCAGAATCTGGGCCTGAATGGTCACATCCAGGGCTGTGGTGGGCTCATCCGCAATGATAAGCTGGGGTTCACACGCCAGGGCCATGGCGATCATCACCCGCTGGCGCATGCCGCCGGACATCTCGTGGGGATATTGTCTCAGACGCTTTTCAGGCGCGTTGATATCCACCATGTCCAGCAGTTCCATGGCCCGGTGCCGGGCGTGATCCTTTGTCATGCGCATGTGATGTCGCAACACCTCGGTGATCTGGGTGCCGATGGTGAATACCGGGTTCAATGAGGTCATGGGATCCTGAAATATCATGGAGATCTCCTTGCCACGGACCTGACGCACGAATTTTCTGCCGGCCGGATCCAGCAAGGATCTGCCCTTGAACAGGATATCTCCTCCTTCGATATGTCCGGGCGTGAAAATCAACCCCATGACCGCCTGAACCGCCACGCTCTTTCCGGAACCGGATTCTCCCACGATCCCTAAGGTCTGGCCGTAATCCACCTGGAAACTGACGCCGCGGGATGCCTGGACCACACCGCCCCGGGTATAAAAATTGACCTCCAGGTCCCGCACTTCCAGCAATGGGGCTTTCCGGGATGCATTCATGACGTTTCCAGTTCCTTTTCCCTTTCAATTCCGGCATGCAGATTTTTGCGCATCACCCCTGCCATGTGCCTGGCAAACTGTTTTTCCCTTTCCTGGGGATCGGAAATGAGCCGCAGCCAGGAAGCCACCAGGTTGATGGCCAGGACCGTCAGGGCAATGGCACATCCGGGAATGGTCACCAGCCACCACGCCATGAACATGTAATTCTTTCCCATGGCCACATCCAGGCCCCAGGAGGTGGCCGGCGGTTGGATCCCAAGCCCCAGAAAAGACAGGGCTGCTTCCGCCAGAACGATGCGGGCAAATTCCAGAATGGCCAAGGTCAGCAACGGAGAGGTTAAATTGGGCAGGATATGACGGTACAATATCCGGGGCCAGCGGCAGCCCACCACCTCGGCGGCTTCCACATAAGGGGACTGGCGGATGGACAGCACCGCACTGCGGGTCATCCGTCCGTACACCATCCACCCGTTCAGGGCCAGCACCACCACCACCGTGGTGAGACTGGGACCGATCACCGCCAGGATGATCAAAGCCAGCAGGAGCCCGGGAAACGCCACCTGGGTGTCGATCCAGCGCATGATAAAGGCATCGGTCCGGCCGCCCAGATATCCGGCCATCAATCCCATGACCACGCCGAAACCACCGGCGCACAGCACCACTGCCGCCCCGACCCACAACGAGACCCGGGCACCGTGAATGGCCCGGGACAGCACATCCCGGCCCAGGTGATCCGTGCCCAGCACATGATTCCAGGTGCCTTTGTCGTACCAGACCGGCGGGGCCAGACGGGCGGTCAGGTCCTGGGCCGCGGGATCATGGGGTGCGATATAAGGGGCGAACACCGCCATAAGTACCAGGGAAGTGATCAGGATCACCCCGATCAATCCGGGTTTGTCCCGTTTGAGTTCCCGCCCCAGTTCCCGAAGACTGTCCCACCATTCAAATCGATTTTCAGCCAGGGCCTTTTCCAGAGTATCGGTTCTGGGCTGTGTCATGTCAGTTTCAGCCTTGGATCGATGAGTTTATAGAGAAAATCCATGGCGATATTGATCAGCACCACACACACGGCCGCGGTAAACACAATGGCCTGAATCAGGATCAGATCTTCCCGCTCGATGGCCTGGATTGCGGTCAACCCGATTCCCGGCCAGGCGAACACTGTTTCCACCACCACGGAATATCCGGCCAGAGACCGGATCACTTCCCAGCCCACCAGAGTCATGATGGGCAGACCGGCATTGCGCAGCGCATGAAGTCCCACCACCCGCACAAAGGGCAACCCCTTGGCAAAGCTGGTTTTGACATACTGGCGGTTGAGTTCGTCGATCATGGAGGACCGCACCAGCATCACCAGCCGGGCCAGGGTAGGCAGCCCCATGGTCAGAGCCGGCAGAAGAATATGGGACGGCGTGCCTGTCCCCGAGGTGGGCAGAATCTTGAACTGCACCGCAAACACCACAATGAACAGCAGCCCCAGCCAGAACTGGGGCACGGACAGTCCCAGCAGACTGCCGAACACCGTGACCCGGTCCACCACTCCGCCGGGCCGCAAAGCCGCGATGATCCCCAGCGGAATCGCCATGACACAGGCAAAACCGATACCCACCGCGGTCAGCAGAATGGTCATGGGCAGTTTTTCAAACACGATATCCATGGCCGGCCGTTTCTGCCACAAGGATTCCCCGAAATCCAGCCGGGCCATATTCCCCATGAATTCCACAAATTGGATATGAATAGGGCGGTCCAGACCCAGTTTCTGTTCGAACGCGGCCCGCTGTTCCGGCGTAGATTCCAGGGGCAGCATCACCTGAACCGGGTCTCCCACCATGCGGGTCACCACAAAGACAATAACGGTCACCCCCAGAATAACGATCAGGCCATGAATCAATCGTCTGTAAATGAACCGGCCCATTATGTCCAGGACCCTCTGGTTTGTTTATCCCAGGCAAGCAGCCCGACGCCAAAAACAGATTTGACCGGCTTTAGCGGCATGTCATTTCCTGAATCAAAAGCCTTGCATCCACCCGCCCCGGCCATTCCAGGCGTTGACTCATCCCGTAAATATCTTCGATATTCAACAGCCACACAAAATAGGCCTGGTCATATGCCCGCGCTACCGCCTGCTGATAGAGGCTTTCCCGCTTCTGCACATCGGTCTCGGACCGGGCTGCATCAATGAGTGATACCAACGTCTGATCCGAGTTGGATGCCCCCACACCTCCTGCCTTGTAATAAGCGGAAAAGCTTTTATCCGCATCCAGCAGCTCATTTGAGGAAACGACAAAAATGGCATCGGCCCGGGTTTTGCGGTCGAACAGCCGGTTGAGATATTCATTGAATTCAAAAATCCGTACATCGACTTTCAGACCGGCCTGCTCCCAGTATCCGGCCACCGCTTCCACCATGTCCCGATCCTTGAGCCACCGGCCGCTGGTACCGATCAGTTCAACAGTCTGCCCCTGGACCCCAGCTTCTTCGATCAGTTTTTTGGCCTGATCCGGATCATAGGGGTAGGCGGTGATCTGGTCGTTGTATCCGAAAAAAGACGGGCTCAGCAGCTGGCCTTGGGCCACCTGGGCATAACCTTCGAACAGACCGTTGGCCAGGGCCATTTTGTTGACCGCATAATTCAAAGCCTTCCTTACCCGCAGATCTTCTGTGATCCCGCTGTCCGCGTTGAGAATGATAATGGGATGTTCCAGCCCCAGCACGTTCACCGATCTGGGCACATGGCTGGTGAATTCGGGCAAAAGGTTGGTAATCAGGTCGAACTCACCTGCCATGAGTCCGGCCAGCCTCGTACCGGGCTCTTCGATGAAACGATATCTGACCGAATCGATCTGAGGGGCATCCCCCCAATAGTCGTTATTGCGCTCCAGATCGATATGCTGCCCCCGCTGCCAGGCAACAAACCGGTACGGACCGGTCCCCACGGGTTTTTCAGCAAATTTGGGATCTTTGGAATGCACCGGCGGTACCACCTTGAGCCAGTAAAGCCGGGAAGGCAGAATGGGATCGGGTCCCTTGGTGATCACATGCAGGGTCAATTTCCCGGTTGCCCGGGCCTCTTTGATAGTTGAAAAAAACGAGATCTGCTCGGAATTGAAATCCGGATCGATCACCCGCCTGATGCTGTAGACCACGGCATCGGCATCCATGGACTCCCCGTTGTGAAAGGTGATACCGGGACGCAACGTCACCTCCCAGGTGTCGGGAGACACCAGTTTGGGCATTTGTGCCGCCAGATGCGGAACCAGATCCCCTTCCGGGGTCCTTGTAAGTACGGTGTCATAAATATTGTCGTTCACGGCCCGTTCACCACCGTCCTCTCTGATCTGGGGATCCAGCGTGGTGGGTTCAGACCCCAGTGCAATGGTCACCTTTTCGCACGCTGCCCATACAGAACCCGTTAACCAGACTCCCATCCATACTGCCGCCAGCAACACACATCCCCACTTTTTCATTGCGCTTCCTCCATGTCAGACGTTCTTTATTATAGTTAAGTGTTTCGCGCCTGTGCCGAATCATCACAAAAAAGCTACCTGTCCTGAATGGAAGCCAGAATATGCTTTAAACCTGCTTTTTCCACCCGGGCGTCAATCACAACCGGATCCGTCACATACCACCCCTTTTCTTTCATACGATCGAACAGCACCGACCCGGAAAAAGTGAATTTGAGTCCCAGGCCCTCCGGCGTCTGCATCTGCTGCCTGACAAAAGCGATGGCATCGCCGATCACCGATTCTTCCGGAAGCACCAGCGATGTTATTCCCCGCACCTGGCGGGCCGCATTGATGCCGGCCAGGGTACCGGTACAAATGGCTTCCGTATGCCCCACCATGAGCCCGGCTTTTTCACCGGCACAGAACAGGTTGTCCACCCCGGTCACTTTAAGCGCATCGTCTCTGGGAGACATGCCCATATAGCGCACGGAGTTTCCCATGCCGCCGGCATAAGGATCTTCAAAACGGGCGTTTTCCAGTCCGGGAATCTTTCTAAGCGAATCCAGCGGGAAAAACGGCGTCATGAGTTTGGCATGACCGGTATCCAGCAGGATCACATTTTTTTCAAAATCAGCAATGGCATATTGCTGACAGGCTTTCAGCGACAATTTGCCGGTCATGCGCAGGTGTTCATCCAGAGGAATGACCGCCACGCCGGTGTCATCGAGTTGTTTCAGCAGGTCCGGGGCCAGAGACTCCTTGTGAAGCTTGCATGAACCGCTCACCGCACCCGTCTGGCTGCCTTTCTGCCCGTTAAATTCCGCGACCCCCGCTCTGGCGGCAATACTGACCCGGCCCCCGAAGGAATGGCATCTGAGAATGCACATGGCGCACCCATTGCCGTATCTGGCGCAATTGGCCGGAGGTCCGGCGGTGCCGGTGGTCTCGATAAACACATCCCCGTCAAAGCGGACCTCTTTTCCGGCTTGTTTGCCCAGGACCGCAGAAATACGACAGCCATCCATCTCCACATCCGTGATCCGGCATCCGGTCTCGATGCGGATGCCGGATGCTTCCAGAAACCGTCTGATTTTAGGCTCCATGGTGGACACATCATACAATGAGGCATGAAGATGTCCCGGGAAGGTAATATCTTTATGAAGGAAATTGGATTCGATCACCGAAAACAGGTCTCCGCCCCCCATGGCCTTGAGTTCTTCAGTGGCCGTGAGCCGGCCGTTATTGCGCATGATGCCGCCCACAAGGCCCGTGCCCAAAAGCATGTCCGTGCGTTCCAGCAGGATCACGTTTGCCCGGTGTTTTTTGGCGCTGACCGCTGCGGCGCAACCGGCCCAGCCACCCCCGATAACAATGACTTTCATATTTCATCTCCGTCAGGATAATTGGTGTCAGGCTGAAAGACTTATTATTTTGAAAAATCCGGGTTTTTGTCAACCTATTTGTGATTTCAAGAATTCGGATTTTTGATTTTGCCTGTTTACATTCCACAGGTTTGGGATAATATGTACCGGAAACCATCTGAAACGAAAGCATCCAGATCATGTCCATTCAATCTGAACACAACGCCCCAAAAAAAACGATATCGGATATCCTTTCTAAGGACCAGCTCAATCCCATTGTGTTTCTGACCGGAATTTTCTTTTTCAACATGCTTTCCCGGCTGGGCATGGCGCCCCTGCTGCCGGATATCAAGACAGATCTGGGCTTGAGTCACAGCCAGTCCGGCGGCCTTTTTTTTCTGATTTCATCCGGATATTGTGCCAGCCTGTTCTGCTCGATTTTTTTAACGCCACGGTTCGGTCACCGACACCTGATCGTCGCTTCCGGCATTGCCGTCGGGATCAGCCTTTTGGCTGCCGCTGCGAGTCAGGGGGTGCTCATGCTACAGGCGGGCATGGTCTGCCTGGGTTTGGCCGGAGGGTTTTATCTGCCTTCCGGGGTTGCCAGCCTGACCGGGCTGGTGTCCCGTCACCACTGGGGAAAGGTGCTGGGGGTTCACCAGCTGGCCCCGAACCTGGCGTATATTGTCGCGCCTCTGGCTGTATCCCTGTTTGCGGCCTGGCACCAGTCCTGGCGGATGGTCCTGATGGTTTACGGAACCGCCTCCCTGATGCTGGCGATCACCTATGGTTTCCGGGGAAAAGGAATCATGGACCGAACCGATCCACCCGGACTCAAAATATTTGCCACCCTGTTCCATACCCCGGCCATCCTGGTGATCGCGATCCTTTTCATTCTGGGGATGGGGTTGAATCAGGGCGTATTCGTTATTCTACCCCTGTTTCTGGTGTTTGAACGCGGAATCGATCCGGGAACGACCAACATGATGCTGGCGATCTCCAGGATGGCGGCATTCGGCATGCCCCTGGCCGGCGGATGGCTGGCCGACCGGTTCGGTCCCCGCAAAATCATTCTGTGGGCATTGTTTCTGAGTGCGCTGGGAACCCTGTCCATGGGATGGCTCCCGGAATCCGGAATCTGGCCGGCCCTGATCCTTCAGGCAGGGGCCGGTGTGTGCGTGTTTCCTTTGTGTTTTGCCATCATGTCCATGGTCACCACTCCACAGATCCGCCCGGTGGCGGTTTCCGTGGTGGTGCCGCTGGCGCATTTTCTGGGATCCGGCCTGGTGCCTTTCGGTATCGGAATCCTGGCTGAAACCGGCCGGTTCAGTCTGGGATTCGCTCTACTGGGCGGATTCACGTTGTTGTGCCTGCCCCTGATCGGGATGCTGAAAAAAGACGCATGATCAGACGCTCCACACAAAAAAAAGACGTCAGGGGTTTCCAAAAAGAAATTCGATTCTTTCCCTGCTCTTTATCAGATCACCGGTATCGGCTGAAAACACCTCAAGGGTGATGGTATCGTCATACCCGGCCTGTTTAAGGGATGACACCATAGCGGTGAAATCGATATTGCCTTTTCCCACGGCCAGGTGATCGTCTTTTTTTCCGAAATTGTCACTCACGTGCACATGTCCGATATGCGGTCCCAACCGACTGACAAATTCTGCCAGCCGTGTCTGTTCCGGATCACCGATGTTGGCGTGTCCGGAATCCAGGGTCATTTTCAGCCGGGGAAATTCCCTGAACAGGGCCTCGAACGGACCCGGCTCGTAAAACAGGTGATAGGCCGGAAACATGTTTTCAAAACACAACGGCAGGTCCAGGCTGTCTGCATGGGCCACAATGGCGGTCAGCCCGTCATGGGCATATTTTCGGGCTGTCTCCATGGCAAATACGCCCATGCCGGTGATATACCCCGGGTGCAGCACCGCTTTGAGAACATTGATTTCAGCCGCCGCGTCCAGGGAATGCTTCATTTCATCCACAGAAGCCTCTCGGATGGCCGGTGTCAAATCCGGTGTGTACACAAAGCAGGGCAGATGACAGACTACCGGCAACCCCGCATCTTTCAAGGTCCCGACAACCCGATCTTTCAGACCACGGATTTTCGCCCAGTGCCCTTCAGGCGGATCCATGGACAGTTCAAAATAATCAAATCCCAGGTCCGCCACTTTCTTAATTTCATCACATACCGGCTTGACTGGAAAACCCGGTGCTCCGTATTTCATTTTCCTGCCTCCTCATTACGGTGTCCGGTCATTCGGTGAGCTTTTTCAGAAACCGGCCCATTTCTTTTTCCACACTCTGCTTGACCTGCTCCGCGGCGTCAGAAGAGGTGTCCGTGAGAATCGAGGTGATCACGCCTTTGATATCCGGCTGAATGGCCGGATTTTTCAGCGGTCCTTTGATATATATGGGAATGGGCAGTCCGGCCAGTTCGTTCAGTTCTTTACCGGCCTGGCCTCTGGATGTTTCCACCACCGTAAAGACCGCTTTGTAGTCAATGGTTTCCCGGATGATATCCACCACCGTGCCGGTTCCGGATATCCGCAATGCCGGGGATTTTCCGGAAAGATCATCCAGAACGACCACCCCGTCAGTCACCACCGGATTTCCGGTGATTTCCGTAAAATCGGTTTCTTCCTCTTCTGACACTGAAAAGATCCGGGTATCCCGCAACGATTTGAGGCTGCGCAGGAATTTTCCCACGTTGAATCCCTTGAATGCCCCGTTTTTGAACAAAAAGGACATGTTGCCGTTCAGCTGATGTTTCATGGCATCCACCGATGCCCCGCTGGTGATCAGGGCGGCGGTCACATCTCCGGTTCCCCGGATCATGGCTCTGTCGGTCATGTCTTCAAGCAACGGTTCCACCTCGATCCCTTTCAAAGAGGAGTCCACCGAAAGTTGAGGAATATCACCGGCGGCATTCAGCGTCACTTTTCCCGCATATGTCCCGTTGTAAAGATTCGCAGACAAAGGCGCGGCATCGATGATCCCATCTTTTGCCGACAGTTTCGCCCGGACTTCGGACAACGATGCCCTGGAAACGACCAGATCGTCGACGGCCAGAGCCGCATTGAGTTTCAGGTTCCGAAGCAGTGCCACCGGAATTTGAGTACCGGCACCGGCAGCCACCGTTTCCGGGGTCACAGGTTTAGATGTCTGTTTTTTTCCTTCTGCATCAAAAGCCCCTGGCGGCAGATATCGGTCCACATTGATCTGATCGACGGCCAGTTCAACAGTGATATCCGGGTTTGCAAAATCCGTTACCGCCAGACTTCCGTTGATCTGCGAATCATCCAGAATTCCGGACAGCCCGATCAACCGGATATCCGCGGCAGACCCGTCAAACCGGGTTTCAAAACCCACTTTCTCAAACACCTTGACATCTGTGGTTTGCGGCAGGGGGATGGCCAGTTTTTTCGCAATCTGCCGAAGGTTGAACTGGGCCGCGGAAAGATGACCGCTGTATTCAGGAGACTTCTGGACGTTTTGCGCCACCAGACTGCCGGAGACCGAAAGATCCAGCCCTGAAAGAAAAAAAGAGGGCACTTCCAGCCGATGCTGTGCCATCTGCCATTGAACCGGCATCTCAAGGGCCACGAAAGCCGGGGCACCGGACATCTTTTTTCCGGACAGTCCCAGCCGCAACTTCAAGGGGTCCAGTTTCAGGTTTTGATCGTTTCCATCGAACCGCACCTGCCCGGTCACCGTGTCCAGAAGATCGCCTAAAGCCGGTTGATCCATGGCATGGAGCACGCGGCTCAGATCCCTGCCATCCAGCACCATTTCTCCCGACAGGTTGGCTTCGCTGGAAGCCAGGCCCTTAGCTTCGACATTGCCTTTAAGCGTGATACCCAGCGCGGCGAGATCCAGATTCGGGACCTGAATCCGGCCCTGTGCCAGATCCATGTCCACAGCCATGTTCACATGAAATTTTTTCTGACCGGTCCGGGTCAGCCGGGAACCGATTTCCGACAGCCGGGACGACGTTCCCGCGAATTTTCCGGCCACCTGTATCAGGGTCGGCAGATCAGGACCGCCGGCATTGATATTTCCTTTGACAGACGGTGTGTTTGTCTGAATCCGTTCCGCCCGGACATCTCCCTTGATGGATGCCCCCAGCATGTTCACCCGCACTTCAGGAACCTCCAGCGTGCCCTGTGCCATATCTGCCAGTATTCGGGTTTTCACGTCAAAAGACCGGTCCGGCAGGCTGGCCAGCTGGGCAGACAGGGGGCCGCTGTCGATTACCTTGAACAGCAGGGCCAGATCCCTGCCGGTAACATCCAGATCCATGTCGATCTGAGGCATGGCCGATCCCATGCTGCCCAGCACAATGTTTCCGGTGATATCGGTGCCCAACCCAGAGGCATTCAGGTTCTTGACAGACACTGTGTCCTGCGGCAGATCCATTTCCACCCGGCAGGCCAGATCCAACTCTGCCGGGTTCTGGCCCAGGACCGGTCCGGCCATCTGTGCCTGGAATGTCAACGGATCAATCTGATACTGACCCTTGGTCAGGTCGAATACAATGGTTCCCTTCATTTCGGCATTTCCGGAAATTTCCGGTGAGTTGCCTGCGGCATCAAAAATCAGGGTCCAGTCCACTGGATTGCCCGGCATTACCCTGCCCATTGTCAGGTTCAGATCCGACACCGTATATGTCTTTCCTGTGGACTGGTCATCGAATCTGAAAGCCACATCCTCAATGCGCACCCCGCCGTTGAGAAAAACAGCCAGCTTTTTCATGTCAAATCCTTTTTCCGATGACGGGGATGGCACAGACGGTTTGTCCGCCTTTCGGGCATCGGCCGATACCCCCAGATCCTCCCAGTTTGAAACGCCGGCCTTGTCCTTTGCCAGATTGACATGGACCCCTTCCAGCACAATGGTATCCATTTCAATCTGCTTTCTGAACAGGGGCAACGTCTTGATTCGGACCGTTATGTGATCGGCCGCCAGCATCGGCACATCATCGAATTTTGGCGCGTTTTCAAGAAAAACACCGGACATCTCAAGGTGCAGCCATGGATAATAGGCCGTCTTCAGATCCCCTTTGATCTCAAAGGTCCGGCCCAGTTGTTGACTGACCTTTTCAGTGACATACTCCTTATACCGGTTCGGGTCCAGGTTCAGGAGAATGCCGGCGGCAACCACCGCCAGAAGAATCAAAATTCCCAGTCCGGACAAAATCAAAAGAATTGTTTTTTTCATGGGGATTTTCCTTTTCACGGATTGTATAAGATCAGGATATGCTCGCCACAGGAATTCATGACACACCTCCTGTTCAGACCGGCCTGTCTCCGATATACAGGATCACGACCTGAATTTCAATGATTTCGGATGGATCCCCTCTCTGTTTCTTAGAACTTTGGGTTTATTTTTCAGCCCGGAATACGTATAAGATGAATCAGAGATGAAACCATGCGTTCACCAGCACATGAAGAAAAGGAATGGTCATGACGTACAAGGTGTTTGTAGACGGCCGGGAAGGCACCACTGGATTGCAGATTATCGATCATCTGTCCTCCAGAGAGGATATCGAGCTGATGGACATCGATGCAACCCTTCGCAAAGACACGCACGAGAGGCAACGATTGATCAACCAATCTGATGTCACATTTCTGTGCCTTCCGGACGCAGCTTCAAGGGAATCCGTATCTCTGGTCACCAACCCGGATACCTGTATCATTGATGCCAGCACCGCGTTTCGAACCCATCAAGACTGGGTCTATGGGCTGCCGGAGCTGGCACCGGGCCAGCGGGATCTCCTGAGAAAAACCAGACGAATCGCCAATCCCGGGTGCCATGCCACCGCTTTTTTGCTGGGGGTTCGCCCATTGATCCAGTCCGGTATCATGCCCCCGGATTATCCGGTCTGCTGTTATTCCATCACCGGCTACAGCGGAGGCGGCAAAAAACTGATTGCTGCGTATGAAGAACAGCATGCCCCGAAAATGGACAGTCCACGTCATTATGCTTTGGGCCTGGTTCACAAGCACCTTCCGGAAATGAAAGTCAGAGCCGGTCTCACCATGGAACCCAATTTCACACCCATAGTGGCTGATTTCTACAAAGGGCTGGCTGTCACCGTGTTCATCCACCCGCATCTTCTGACCCGGACGGTAACCCCGGCAGATCTACAGCATATATTTGAAGATGTTTACCGGAAAGAACCGTTTGTGCGGGTGTATCCATTTGAGGAAGAAACCAGTCTGGATCAGGGCTTTTTTGATATCCAGGCATGCAACAACACCAACCGGGCCGACCTGTTCGTTTTCGGCAATCAGGATCGAATGGCGGTCATTACCCGCATCGACAATCTGGGAAAAGGAGCCTCTGGTGCTGCAGTCCAGTGCATGAACATTCACCTGGGAATTGATGAAACAACCGGACTGGCATAATGTTTTTTTCACCTTTATCCTGCCCATGCATACAAAAAAAGGGCTGTCCGCCCGAAAGCGACAGCCCTTTGTCCACGAATTGGCCTTTCAAATTAAATGCCCGTCTATGTGATCGGCTGGGGATCACATAACTGGTCTTCACTCACCGCACCCCTTCCGCAGCCGCCGCAGAAATATTCAAATTTCGCCACCTGAGGTTTGCACAGGTGTTTTTTCTTTTTGGCCTGCTGGCCGCAGCTGGAACAAGTGTAAATTTTGCCGGCATTGGTGGGATCACACAAATGACCCTCTTGTGAAGAAACTTTTCCGCAGGTTTTACAGGTGTAGGTTGTCATAAGTCCTCCTTGTTTTTTAACTATCCTGAAATCAGGCACTGTCTGGAATTTGAACCGCTTTTCATTGCAGCCGACCGGTAACACTGGTGCCGCTCTTCCGGACTTTGAGCACTTGAATCACATTTTCTGAGTTCTTTGACCAGACGATTTCTTTCCCGGGTGCAGCAATTTCTTGCGTTTATATTTGATACATCTGCCATAAGACACCTCCCGGCATTTTTTGATGATTTCAATCAAAACGGCGGTCTGTCTTAAACCACCATACAATGAAAATAAGACGGATATGAATGATTGCAACAGGTCGAAAAAAAACCGCCGGCAAAAAGTGGCGGTTTTCAGGGCATAAATCCTGGATTTATGTGCACCATTAACGTATAACCCAAAAGAATGAAACCGAGGATACCACAACCATCACAAAACAGCCGGTTTTTTTATAATGTTCGCATATTTTTTATCAGGAGACATCATGAGCGGTAACGGCAGCGGCCCCATCAACATTGATTTTCAGGTAGACAAAAAAAACCTTTACCGGGAAGAAACCATCACGGATCTGAAAATTGCCAGTATTCAGAAACTGACCCCCATCCATCCGGACGGGTCAGAAGATCCCTCCAGAGAAACTTTTTATGTGGGAAACACCCAGCTGGGCACACCCCACGGTCCGATCCCGATCCAGGCCAGACTGGAAGGCGCGACAATGGATCAGGCCATGGACGCGTTTCCGCAGGCCATGGAGGCGGAAACGCGAAAAGTGATCGAGCAGTTCAGAAAAATGGAAACGGAACAAAAAAAACCCAGTGATTCAAGAATCATCATTCCCGGCGTTCAATAACCGCCATGCCCTGTCGACCAAAATAAATCATGAAAAATGCAGCTATACTGCTCAGTTATTTCAAATAAAATATGGCGAAAAAGAAACCGGCTTCCGGAAAGGGGAATCCGGAAGCCGGCTTGCGTCTGGTTGCGTTTTTGGAAGGATGGGTTTGGAGGGATATGAATGCCCGCCAGACGCACTTCATAAGGCCGCTGCCTGGTGGGGTTAATTGGGGTTTCGGGATGGCTCCACACAGGCATGGTATATTGATTACGACATGCCATCGGCCATGTCAATTCGGGAAAAACCCCTAATCAATATAGGTAAAACTCCCTATCCCAACCATTTTTTGGAACAACTTGATGGATTATTTTCATTGAATTCAATGAGTTATATTTCAGAAATGTGAAATTGGACCCCGATAATCCACCGGTAAAAAAACAAAAAAAACTTGCCGAACACATTTTCCGGCATTCATTCCGAGAGAACCATCATGTTTTCGGAATGAATGCTGGAAGTGTCGTCACAATAGATCCATAAAATTTCAGTGATACCTGGCCTTGAGAAACGCCAGGGACTCATCGATGGCGGTCAGGGCCAGGTCCAGGTCTGCCTGCGTGTGGCGGTAGGATATATAGGCATGGTGAAACGGCGTGAAGAAAAACCCTTTCCGGATCAGCTGGGTGTAGAAATCGGTTCGTTTGGCCTTGTAAGTGCCGTCCTCATCCTTGTCAAAGGTGATGTAGAACATGGGCGGGATGCCGGTGAGTTTCGCCCCCACATCATGGGTGTCAATGGCCCGCTGAATTCCGTCCATAAACGTTTCCCCCTTTTGCCAGATATCTGCCAGGACCTTGTCCCGTTCCAGTATCTCGATGGTTTTCAAAGCCGCCACAAACGCGTCACTGTTGGGAAAAAACGTAGAAGAGATGAACAGCTTATGGGCTGCTGCCATCATGATCTCTTTTTTGCCCGTGACCACGGAGATGGGATATCCGTTGGCAATGGCCTTGCCCAGTACGCTGATGTCCGGGGTGACGTTGTAATATTTCTGGGCACCGCCCATGGAGACCCGAAACCCGGTGCGGATTTCGTCATAGATCAGGACGGCCCCGTATTTATGGGCAATTTCCTTGACACCTTCCAGGAATCCCGGGGCCGGAATCTGCATCTCCTGGTGATTGGGGTGACCAAAGGGAGTCATGATGATGGCGGCGGTGTCGGATCCGTGCTCCGCCATGAGCTTTTCCAGCTGGTCCAGGCGGTTGTATTGAAACTCGAACACATCTTCATAAAATTTGGAAGGGATTCCCCCTTTCATCTCCACGCACCAGTCATGCCAGCCGTGATACCCGCACCGCATCACCTTGAGTCTGCCGGTGTGGGCCCGAGCGATTCGGATACTGGCGGTGGTGGCGTCTGATCCGGTTTTCAGAAAAATGCTCATCTCCGCAGAGGGCACCAATTCATGGATTTTTTTTGCCAGCCGGTTCTGAAACTGCTGGGTCAGAGTGAAGCAGAACCCTTTGCCGCCCACCTGGTCATACACGGCCCGGTCCAATTCCTCCTCCCGGTACCCTAAGATAATGGGGCCGTATCCGCACAGAAAATCGACAAACTCATTGCCGTCCACATCAATGAGGCGGCAGCCTTTGCCCGACTCCAGAAATATGGGGTATTCCCCGTTGATGAAATCCGTGGGTTTTCTGGCCCCCAAAACCCCGCCCGGCACCAGGGTGCAGGCCTGGTCGAACAGTTCAAGGCTTTTACTGATATTCAATCTGGGTGTTTCCTTCATGGCATCGCTCCTGTGATCATCTCAATTTATTTTGTGAAAGGGGGCAGCTTTATTTGTCCGGCACAAACATGGATTCTATTTTCTCGCTCTGATGGATCTTCGCCCCCCGGCCCAGAAAGATCTCCAGGAAAATATCCGGATCAATGCAGCCTTCCGGTGCCACCACCCCTTTGACCGTGACATGGCCGTCATCCATCATCAACGCGGCGATGGATGCGGGCAGGCCCGTGCCCGGGGCCATGCGGCCCACCATGTCTGCGGTATAGGTAATTTTTTTATCTCCCCGCCGACCCTTGACAATCACCTTCAGACCCGAGGACTGAGGGCCGTTGTCCCGGCCTTCAGGAATATTTTCCCAGAGTTTCAATGCCAGGTCATAGGGGGTGACCTCCACCCCTCTGATGTCCAGCGGATCGGTACTCAGCAGCCCGGTGGCCTTCTGCTCGGCAATCAGTTCATCCACCCACAGCGGAATCAGGGCGCCTTTGATGATCACATTTCTGACCCCTTTGATGTACCGGGGCAGGGTCAGCGGCTGGGGATGCCCCACATACCGGACATGACAGACCCCTAAAGGATCCAGAAACTGTTCCGCCACCACGTCCGTTCCTCCTTCCACATGTACCAGCTCGCCGTCGATGTACTGGGGGATCTTGCCCAGAGTCATGTGCAGGGAATGGTCCCAGGCAGCGCCGGCCAGCTCGGCAATGCTCACCACCCAGTACAGATAAATCTCATCTACCGCATCCAGCCGGTCGGCATACCATTTCACCAGCACATTGTTGGTGCCGGGATCCGATCCCATGCCGGTGAGCACGGTAATGCCGGCTTCTTTTGCCAGCTGATCGATTTCGGACTCGAACAGAATCTGGGTACCTTCATAGTCGTCACAGATGTCGATATAGTTCTTTTGAGCAGCCACCGCCGCCCTGGCCACGGGCACAGCGGTCTTGTAGAAAGGGCCGGCGGTGTTGATCACCACATCGGTATTTTTAAAGGCCCTGACCATCGCGTCATGGTCATTGACATCCATTTTCACCAGCGTGGTTTTTTCACTTTCCCGCAGTTTTTTTGACAGTCGGTCCGGGTCCGGGTACAGATCCGCCAGAACAATTTCCGTCACTTTGTCCTGTTTCATCAGATCCCGGGCTACTCCCTGCCCCATTCCGCCGACACCGCCGATAATCAATGCACGCATGCAGTTTCCTCCTGTATAAGTATGAGATAGGGTCAGTCCAGACTTTCAGTGGAACGCCCCCCTGACCTCATGTGTTTAAATTTTAAGCACCAGGGCCGCACCGGTATCACCGGCGGCACAGCCGGTAAACAATAGGTATCCGCCACCGCGGGCAGCCAGTTCTTCAATCCCTTCAATAATCAGGCGCCCGGCGGTGGGGGCCTGGGGATGACCGAACACCAGGGATGACCCATAGTTGTTCATGAAAGAAAGATCGATTCCCATCTGGTCTGCCATAAAAATATCATTGGCGGCAAACGGGTTATGGGTCTTGATCACCCCGACATCCTGGATCGTTATGCCCGCCTTTTCCAGGGCCATTTGCGCCGCCGGCACCACCGCCATGGCCATGAATCCTTTTTTGGCCCGGGCATATCCATAGGACACCACCCGGGCATCCAGTTCCGGATTTTGGCTCATTCGGGCAGACTGTTCTTTTGTGGTCACGATCACACCACAGCTGCCGTCCGCCGGATGGGTCTGGGACCCGAAGGTATGTGCCCCGCCCGTCAGCACCGGCCTTAATCCGGCCAGGCCTTCCGCCGTGGTGGGCATGATACCTTCATCCGCGTCCACGGTCACGGTTGTCTTTTTGGATGTCTGCAATGTCACCGGAAACATATACTGTTTCTGGAATGCCCGGTCCTGGGCCAGGGCATCCTGGTACTGGGCATACCGCATCAGGGCCACCTCGTCACACTGTTCCCTTCTGATCCCGGCCTCTTTGGCCACATTTTCAGCGGTATGAATCATGGCGTTTTTTGCCCACGGATCATGGTTGAACTGATCCATGACCCAGTTTTCACTGATCACCTGGCCGCCCGGACCGCCCGGATTTGGCCAGACAGTATGGGGCCCGTTGGAGCACCGGTCGGTCATCAGGGTGAATACGCAGTTGAAACTGCCGGTCTCGATCCCCATGGCGGCCTGGAACACGGCCGTGGTGGAGGTGGAGCAGGCCTGAGACAGCCAGGCACCGGAAATGGTGTCCGCCCCCAGCAATGCCGCGGCCCAGGGACCGCCGTAAAAAATATGGGGCTGTCCCACCGTGGCCCCCAGGATCAGGTAATCAAAATGTTCCGCGCCAATATCCCGGGAAGCCAGCCATGCCCTGGCCGTGGCCGCTCCCAGTTCAATGGCATGCTGGTTGGCGAAACTGCCCTGCCATCTGGCAAACGGTGAAGAATAATACCCTTTATAGGGAATAAATGCTTGGGTCAGCATACTGATGTTTCCTAAATATGAAAGAGTTGAATCATGATATCCGTCAACGGTTGTACCGGTGCAGGATCGCTTCCAGCACTGCACCGCCGACCGCCCTGGCTTTTTCTGAAATGGTGCTGCAGGATGCCGCTGCCCCCCGGGGATCGATATCCCCGATCTTGCACCGCACCGGAACCCGGGTTCCGGTGCGTATCAGGCCCCGGACCATGCCGTCAATCGAGGCGGTCACCGGCATCCGGTCCACATGTCCCAGGACCTGGTCTCTTGTCACCAGGTCCCCGATGGCACTGACTGCAGTGAACACACCGTCACAGGGGGCCCGCAGAACCCGTTCCGAAGAGACCCCGCAGATGGTGCCCGGGACGCCGGTGTCGGCCTGGGCCGGCCCCTTTTCAATGATCCGGCCCAGATCATGGCCCCGGTTGGTCTCGATGACACAATGGACATCCTCTCCGGCAGAAAATCCCGGCCCCAGTCCGATGACCAGGGGGGCTTCCGCCATAGTCGTGCCCAGATTTTTCTTGGCAATAATGGCATCGATCACCACCTGGGGGGAAAGTTCCGGAACCACGTCCCAGTCCGGATCTTTCAGCACCGGAATTTCCCCGGCCTGCCAGGTCCGGTAGATTTCAGAAGACCCATCCGCCTTGCGGGCGGTGATGCCTTCCACCGTAACGGCGCCGTCATAAACGGCTTCGCAGAAACTCACACACCGTCTCACCGCCATGGGCATGTTCGTTTCCAGCATCACCAGGTGACGGAAATTGGCGTTAAACAGCCGGCACGCCAGACCGGTTGCCATCTCCCCGGCACCCTTAATCACGATGATCAGGTCCCTGAGGGCCGGCATCTGGTCACTCCCGTTCATTTCTTTGCCTGTCTCTTTTCGCGAATGGCCGCCACGATCTTGTCCGGGGTCAGCGGAAAACTGTCCATATACACGCCGATGGCGTTGGAAACGGCCCCGGCGTAAGCCTGTGCCGCAGACATGGCAATGGACATCCCGGCTTCTTTGGCCCCATACGGCCCTTTGGGATCCACGGATTCCACGATGATGTCGATGATTTCGGGCATGTCACAGGCCAGGGGCACCTTGTACTCCAGCATGGTGGGGTTCAGGCACCGCCCCTCCCGCCAGTCATGGTATTCGGTGAGCATGCCCCCCTGCCCGCCCATGGCCACAGACCCTTCAAACTGTCCTTCCAGCACCAGGGGATTGAGCGCCTTTCCGACATCCTGGCAGGCCACGGCGTTGAGCACGGTCACCTGCCCGGTGTCCGGGTCCACCTTCACCTCGATGATGGTGGTACCGAAGGAAAACGCCTCACACATCTGGCCGTAAGGGTTGGACACCCATTCCCGCTTCATGTCCACCTTGGGCCAGTATCCGCCTTCCGCATTCACGGAAGTAAAGTTGAGCAGGGCCACCCGCACCGTCTTTTTGATGGACACTGCTTTTTCCGGATCATCGGTCACATAGATCATCCGGTTTTTCGCGGTCAGTTTGTCCGGGTCGGTCTTCAGGATTCTGGCCGCCACATCAAACAGTTTTTTCCGGCAGTTGGCTGCCGCATTTTTCACCGCCTGCCCCCCCACAAAGGTGGACACCTGGGAATAGGACCCCGGGTCCGACGAGGTGGTTTCCGTATCCGCCGACACCAGATGGATGTCCTCGGGCAGAAGCCCCAGCTCTTCGGCTGCAATCTGGACCAGCATGTTTTCATTGCCCTGGCCGTTGTCCACCACACCGGACATCACCGTGGCCTCCCCGTCTTCATTGAACTTGATAAAAGACTGGGAACCGCCCCGGATTCCCATGGGAAACCCGGTCTGTACCGAGTTGGTCCCGATGCCGATGCCGTGAAACGGCGGCAGCTTGCCGAATTTCTCGGACCATCCGGCGGCAGCCGCCGCTTTTTTGATGGTCTCGTCCATGGCGCAGGACCACACCTGGGACCCGGTGCTGGTGAATTCCCCGGGCTGCCGGGAGTTTCTCAGGCGCATCTCCACCGGATCAATCCCCAAGTGTTCGGCAATCATGTCCAGCTGGGTGTCCAGGCCGCAGGCAAACCCCCGCCCATGGACCCGGATCATGCCCCGGATGGGCTTGTTGGTGTAAACCCGGTACCCGTTGTACCGCACAGATCCCATGCGATAGGCCTGTTCCATGGACAAAAACGGTACAGACGTGGCAATGGGGCCGGTGGAGGAATAGGCCCCGCCATCCATATAACAGGTGGTTTCTCTGGCCAGAACCCGTCCCTCTTTGTCCACCCCGGTCTTGTGGGTGGTGATCATGGCATGGCCCTGGCGGGTGGCAATGGTGTTCTCCTCTCTGGTGAACACGATCTTTACCGGGCATCCGGTTTTTTTGGCCAGCAGCGCACAGATGTAGTCGGCCGGACAGATCTCGGACCGGCCCCCGAACGCCCCGCCGATGGTGATCTTTCGTACCTTGATCTTGTGCAGCGGGATCTTGAAGGCATTGGACAACGGTTTGGATTTCATGTGGGGCCCGCCATTGGGCATCCAGATCTCCAGGCAGTCATCATCATCGAACCGGGCCGCCACGGCATAGGGCTCGCCGTGAAAATAGGATTCCTCGGGCGCGGTAAAGGTATCTTCCCGGATGTAGTAGGCTTTTTTAAAATTTTCATCCACGGATCCGGTGTCGATGTTGACGTGGATATTGATGTTGTTGGGAAATTCTGCATGGATGGGTTCCGCATCCGTGGTCATGGCGGTCATGGGATCGAACACCGCCGGCAGCTCCTCGTATTCCACATGGATCAGGTCCAGGGCCGCCAGGGCGGTTTCCTCATCCACGGCCGCCACGCCGGCCACCTCATCACCGATGTACCGCACCTTTTCGGTCTGGATGAACTGCTGGTCCCTGGTATATGCAAACACCCCCCATTTCACCCCTTCGGTGTCCGCGCCCGTGACCACGGCCTTGACCCCCGGCAAAGCCAGGGCTTTGGATGTATCAATACTCACGATTCTGGCATGGGCATGGGGGCTGCGCAGAATTTTTCCCACCAGCATGCCCCGCAGTTTGAGGTCGGCCGTGTACCGGGCCTTGCCCATGACCTTGGCCCGGGAATCCACCCGGGGCATCCGGGTTCCTATCAGGGTATAATCAGTCATGGTTCCCTCCTGTATCTTTGGCATGACAGTCCGGGCATCCGGGTTCGGGCCGGGCCGCATGCGCGACCGCATCCACGATCTTGGCATACCCGGTGCACCGGCAGATATTGCCGGACAGGGCGTTTCGCACCGCTTTCCGGTCCGGTGACGGATTGTCGGTCAAAAGGGCCGTGGCGGACATGAGCATGCCCGGGGTGCAGAATCCGCACTGCACAGCCCCATGGTCGATAAAGGACTGCTGCAGCGATGACAAATTGTCTCCGTCAGCCAGACCCTCCACTGTGGTCACGCGGCATCCATCCGCTTCCAGGGCCAGGGTCAGGCAGGCCCGCACCGGGTGTCCGTCCAGCAGCAGGGTACAGGAACCGCACACCCCTTCCCCACAGCCTTCCTTGGACCCGGTCAGGTCCAGGTGATCCCGCACCACCTCCAGCAGGGTGTCATTGGGAGACACGGCAAGGGCCAGTTCTTTTCCGTTCACGGTCAACGTGATCTCAATCGTCTGCATGGGTTACCTCGCTTTCCGGGCAGAGACCAGTGCCGCCGCCTGTGACAGGGCCCGGGCCACCATTTTTTCCACCATGGACTGCCGGTATTCAAGGGTGGCGCCGGCATTGTGCGCCGCAAATGCGGCCGCCGCATTCATGGCATCCTTTCCCGCTTTTTCAAAGGCGGCCGTATCATCGAACGCCACCCCGGCCAGGGACCGGGACACCTGGGCCAAAGGCAGCGGAGACCGTCCCATGGCTCCTACCACGATTCGGGCCGACCCAATGCTTCCGGCATCTTTCGGGTCCGGCACCAGGCGGACTCCGGCGCACACGATGGGATAATCGATGGCAGATCGGTACGACAGCCGTTCATAGGCGGAGACCGCCCCAGGCGCCTTCGGAATGTCGATCCGGGTCATCAGTTCATCCGACTGCATATCAAACGGCTTGATCCCGTCCGTGGTATAAAAAGTGTCCAAAGCGACCTGCCGTTCCCCCCGGGTGCTGACCAGAGTCAGTTGCGCATCCAAAGCCATCAGGGCGCAGGCCCCGTCCGACTGGCAGGTGGAATTGCAACGGTCCGCCTCATCCCTGGCATAGCAGATCTTGCCCCCGGCCTTATGACAGGGCTGTCTGCCGGACCGGTGAAACACGGACTGGTTGTAATGAATGCACCGGTTGTCCTGGAGGATGTTCCCGCCGATGGTGCCCCGGAAATGCTGGATAGAAACCGCGCCGATCCGCCCACAGGCCTGACCCAGTGCCAGGGCCTGCTGCTGAACCTTGTCTGACCGGATCACTTCGATGATCGGGGTTCTGGCCCCGATGCTCAGCATCCCGGATGTTTCCTCGATATAGGACAGAGCGTCCAGGTGTTTGAGGCTCACCAGAACTTTTGGGGCGGCCAGCCGGTGTTTCATTCGCACCAGCAGATCGGTGCCCCCGGCCAGAATCCCGGCCTGGTCCCGGTGTTCATCCAGCAGCGCCAGGGCCCTGTCCAGGGTGTCCGGGCTGTGGTAATTAAACTGTGGTAACCGCACGTGTCTTTCTCCTTCTCGGTAATACTTGTCTGTTGCATTCCGGCCGGGTCGGCGGCCGGATGGACCCCGGAATGATCCCGAAATTTCGGACCGAACCAGATGGTTTTTCGGGGCATGACAACCGGATCATTTCAACAACCCGGGCAGATACAATACAATCTGGGGGAACATCATCATCAAAATCACACAAAGTATATAGGCCGGCAGAAAATAGGCCACCCCCTGGAACACCCGTTCCAGGGGCACATCTTTGGCCATCCCCCCCACCACATAGGTGGTGGCCCCCACCGGCGGTGTCACCGCCCCCAGGGTGGTGACAATGGTGATGGTCACCCCGAACCAGATGGGGTCATACCCCAGCTCCATGGCCACCGGAAAAAAAATGGGAATGGTGATAAGCAACAAAGCCAGTGCATCCATCACCGCACCGCCGACAATGTAAATCAAAAAAATAATGGCCATGATCGTGACCTTGGAAAACGGCAGCGCCACCACCCAGTCGGCAATGTTGAAGGGAATCCGGGTAATGGCCAGAAACTTTCCAAAAATCATGGCCCCGGTGATGATCACGATCACCATGCACGAAATTTTCAACGTGTCGAACACGGCATTGTAAAAATCCTCCCAGGACAGCCTTTTCTGAAACACGCCGATCACCACGGCAAAAAACGCACCGATGGCCCCGGCTTCAGTGGGGGTGAACAGCCCGAAATACAGTCCCAGCATCACCACCATGAACAGCACCAGCATCTCCACGGCCCCGGACAAAGACCGGAGCTTTTGCTTCATGCTGGTGGCCTCGCCTGTGGGGCCCCAGGAAGGATAGATGTGGCATATCACCCACACCGTGGCAGTCAAGAGCAGGGCCAGCAAAATCCCGGCCCCCAGCCCGCCGTAAAACAGCTCGGCAATAGACTGTTCCGTGGACAGTCCGATAATGATCAGCACCACCGAGGGCGGGATCACCACCCCCAGGGTGGAGCCGCAGGCAATGGCACCGGTGGACAGCATGGGTTCATATTTGTACCTGGTCATCTGGGGCAGTGCCACGGTGGTCATGGTGGCGGCGGTGGCGGCGTTGGAACCGCAGATAGCGGCAAACGCGGCACAGGCAAGGACTGTGGCCATGGCGATGCCGCCCTTGACATGCCCCACCCAGGTGTAGGCGGCCCTGTACAGTTTTTCATTGACCCCGGAATAAAATGCAATCTGACCCATGAAGATAAACAACGGGATCACGGTGAGTCCGTAACTGGCAAAGGTATCCCAGATCACCGCCCCCAGCATGTTGAACCCGGCATTCAGGTTGATGACGTAGGAAAACCCCACAAACCCCACCAGGCCCATGGCAAACCCCACGGGAATCCCGAACACGAACAGGATGAACAGCAGTGCTGCGATACCGATGATGCCCACCAGGGTAATACTCATGATCTCTCCTTTGGGGGGAACAGGGCTTTTAAAAAATCCGTAAACAGGGCCAGACAGAGAATCAGGCATCCAAGGGCCACGGCCATGGTAAAGGGATAATAGATAATGCGCAGGGTCTCGGACAGTTCTCCTACCCGCATCAGCACCAGGGCCTTCTGCATCACATGCCAGGCAGCCAGGCCGAAAAACACGCAGCACACCCCATGATTGATCACGGAAACAACGCGTTTGAGCGGTTTGGGATAGGCATTCACCAGCACATCCACGCTGATATGACCGTTGGTGAACTGGGTATAGCCCAGGGCAAACGCGGTGACCACGGCCCCGGCATATCCCATGAGCTCAAAGGTACCGGGGATGGGCACAAAAATCTGGCGGATAAAGATGTTCGCACAGGTCAGCAGGATCATCCCCACCAGAACCACCCCGCCGGTCAGGGTCAACGCCATGTTCACATATTTGTTGATGCGGGACAGCAGTTCCATTTGACAGCCTCCGGACCTGTCCGGCGTTTCGGGCCGGACAGGCGGTTTAATAGATGCTATTGAATGAACGTCTTGATGTCGTTGATGATCTCCTCGGCCGGGAACCCCTTGGCCTTGGCATTTTCAATCCAGTCATCCACCATAAAGGTGATTTTTTCATCCCACTGGGCTTTTTCTTCCGGAGGCAGGGTGATCACTTCCACGCCCTGTTCCGCTTTGGACCAGGCCACGGCATCCTTGATCTGCTGATCCATGTACTCGCCGGTCCAGATGGCCTGTTCTTCTTTGAGGTCCATCATCACCTGCTGGACATCCGCCGGCAGTTTGGCCCAGGAATCCTTGTTCATGATCACGGCAAACGGATAGATGCCGGCATCCACCATGGTGATGTACTTGCAGTTTTCAGCAAATTTGAAATCCTTCATCACTTCCAGGGAGGAAAACAGACCCTTGACCGTGCCTTTCTGCAGCGCTTCCACGGTGGCAGGCATGGGCATGCCCACCGGGTTGGCACCCCAGGCCTTGAGGATGGTGGCGGAATCACCCGACGCCCGCAGATCCATGCCTTTCAGGTCTTCCATATTCCGTACCGGCTGCTGGGACATGATATTTCCCGGTGCATTGGTGAACATGGTGAGCACCACCACATCCTTGAACGCGTCTGGCTGGTATTTTTCATACAGCTTGAGCAGGGCGATGGACCCGGATCTGGCATCGGGAATGCCCAACGGCAGACTGGTGGCATTGGTGACAATGAACCGGCCGGGCTGATAGGCCATGCAGATGTTGCCGATGTCGGCCTGGCCGGCTATCACCCCGTCCATCATCTCCTTGGCTCCCAGAAGTGTGCCGCCGGGAAAGGTTTTGACCTCCACCTGGCCATTGGTGCGTTTCTCCACCTCCACTTTCCACCGTTCCATCTGAACACAGGGAAAGGTCGGTGCCGGCGGGAAATTGGCATAGTTCAGGGTGATTTTGCCTGCCACGGCAACAGTTGCAAACAGGGAAAGGCAGGTGACGATAACGAAAATAAACATTGTGCCAAACAGCATGGTTCGCTTGATCATGACTTCACCTCCAAAATAATGGTGCATTAATTAAATATACTCCCAGCTTTTCAGCTGCCCTTGCTTTGTGCCTGGATCGCCGCCAGCACCTTTTCCGGGGTGATGGGCAGGTCCTTGATGCGCACACCTACCGCGTTGCAGATGGCATTGGCCACAGCCGGGGCCGTGGGCACGCATCCGGGCTCACCAATGCCTTTGGCGCCGAACGGCCCGTCCGGATCATCGGTTTCGATGACCGGGGCCGTGATGGGCACGGCGTCCTTGGCGGTAAACAGTTTATAGTCCCTGAAGTTGGGGTTCTTGATCTGCCCGTCTTTGATCATCACCTCCTCGGACAGGGCATAGCCCAGCCCCATGATCACCCCGCCGTAGACCTGGCCCTCCAGCAGCATGGGGTTGATGGCCCGGCCGACATCATGGGCTGCCACATAGTTTTTCACCAACACTTTGCCGGTCTCTTTGTCCACATGGACCCGGACGCCATGCACGCCAAAGGAATAGGTCACCGACAAATTGCACTTGAAATCCTTGCCCATATTCTCATTGGGGGGATCATAGAAATAATCCGCCATGAGCATGGTGCCGCCGGGGGAAAAATGGGCCTTGCGCAGCAGCTTGTCCACGGGCATGGTTTTTTCCGGATCATTTTTCACCCACACCATCCGGTTTTTCATCACCAGGTCTTCCGGGGCGGTCTCAAACAGGGTGGCCGCAAAAGCCAGCAGGGTCTGCCGGGCTTTTCCGGCCGCCCCCAGGGCTGCGTTACCCGCCACAAACGTGGAACGGCTGGCGTGGGCCCCCACGTCCCAGGGGCACACATCCGTGTCGGAGTGCACCACATTGATGTCTTCGGCCAAAAGCCCCAGCTCCTCGGCCACGATCTGGGCGATCATGTTGTCCAGACCCTGTCCCATATCCGTTCCGCCGGTAAAGATGTCCACCTTGCCGAAATCATCCATCTTTAAAATGGCCCCGCACCCGTCGGATTTGTAGATCCGGGCACCGCCCCCCACATGGATGAGGGAGGCGTACCCGATACCCTCCCCGTCCGCCAGCGGCTGATCTGACGTCAGCTCCTTTTCCACGGCATCGATGCACTCGGCCAGGCCGCAGGAGGTGATCTTGAATCCCTGGGGCGTTTCATCGCCGGGCATGTTCTGGTTGATACGCCGGAACATTACCGGGTCGATCCCCGCTTTTTGGGCCAGCATGTCCATGCAGGATTCGATGGCAAAGGTGGCCTGGGGGTTACCGTATCCCCGCATGGCCTGGGCATAGGTGTTATTTGTGTAGACACATTTGGCATCATACCGCACATTGGGAACGCGGTAAAGAGAGGTAATGGGCATCATCATCACCGACGGGGTGGTGGCCCCCCAGGAGGTCCGGCCCCCGTTGTCTAAGACCATGCGCATGTCCCGGAAAGTGAGGCGTCCCTCTTTGTCACACCCCTGACGGATATAGATCACCGTGGGCTGGCGGGTGGAGGTGGCTTCAAACTCCTCTTTTCTGTCAAACAGGAGTTTTACCGGTTTTCGGCATTTATGGGCCAGCAGAATGGCAATATGCTCATAGGCATAGGTGTCCAGCTTGGAGCCGAACCCGCCGCCGATCACCGGTTTGATCACCCGGACGCGCTTGCCCTTCAGTCCCATGGCTCCGAGGGTTTCCAGAAAATCTTTCTGGGCCAGGGACGGGATCTGGGTATTGGAATAAATGGTCAGGTTGTCCGAGGCATCGAACAGGGCCACAGCCCCGGAGGTGGACAGGCAACAGTGGGTCACCCAGGTGGTGGTGAACCGGTCCTCCACCACATAAGCGGATTGTTTTTCTGCGGCCTCCACATCCCCGTAATGCAGTTTCCAGGGCAGTTTGAGCACGTTGCTCTTGTGGGCCTCGTGCACCAGGGGCGCATCCTTTTCCATGGCTGCTTCCGGATCGAACACCGCGGGCAGGGGCTCGTATTCCACTTCGATCAGGCGGATGGCTTTTTTGGCCACTTCTTCGGACACGGCTGCCACGGCCGCGATCTCATCCCTGAAGCAGCACACCTTGTCAGCCTTCAACGGCGGATTGTCCTTATAAAACCCCATGCGCAGTTTGGGCGGAATATCCTTCCCTGTGAGGACGGCATGGACCCCGGGCAGGGCCCGGGCTTTGGAGATATCCATGGCCGTGATCTTTGCATGGGCATGGCTGCTGTACAGAATCTTGCCATATAGCATGCCCGGCAACCTGACATCCTGGATATATTCGGCCCGGCCCATGGCCTTCTGGGCCGCATCCAGCTTGGGCACCCGCTGCCCGACAACTGTGTAGTCTTTCATCTGCTCACCTCCCCGGCCTGCCGGTCCGAATCTGTATGTGGGTCTGCCATCCGCCTCCCTGCCGCTGCCACAGATTCCAGAATCTGGACATAGCCGGTGCACCGACAGATATTGCCGGCCAGAGCATGTTTGACAGTCTCCTGGTCGGCTTCGGGGTCTTTGTCCAGCAGGGCCTTGGCCGACATAATCATGCCGGGGGTACAGAACCCGCACTGGATCCCGCCGTTGTCCACAAAAGACTGCTGGATGGGATGCAGACTGCCGGTATGCACGGCCAGGCCCTCGATGGTCTGGACCTGTTTGCCCTGGACATCGGCTGCCAGGAAAAGACAGGAATTGATGGCCAGCTGGTTCACAATCACGGTGCAGGCACCGCATTCGCCGTTGCCGCAGCCCTCCTTGGTACCGATCAGGCCCAGTTCTTCCCTGAGCAGGTGCAGCAGGGTCCAGTGGTCCTGGATATCACAGGAAATCTCATCCCCGTTCAAAATAAAGGATATGGTCTTTGTCATGGTCACTCCTCATGGTCACTTGTATGGTTATGCCTGCCGGGCTTTTTTGCGGATAATATCCAGGCATTTGAGCCCCATGCGCCGTACCTGGACCCGGATCATCTCCTTTCGGTGCCAGGCCTGTCCCCGGACACTGTCTCTGACCTGTGATTCTTCGGCCGCCACTTTTCCGGCCTCGGTCAGCAGATCCGGTGTCACCGGCTGTCCTTCCAGCAGTTTTTCCGCCTTCTGTGCCCGCAGGGGGGTCGGACCGGCCACCCCCAGACAGATCCGGGCCCGGGTGCAGGTGGACAGATCCTCATCCACGGCCAGCAACACCCCGATGCCGATCAGCGGCAGTTCCATGGCGGCCCGTCGGCCGAACTTGATATAAGCGCTGCCGGTCCGGGGGACCTGGGCCGGAATGGTAATTTTTGTCAGAATCTCCCCGGGGGTGAGCACGGTTTCATAAGGCTTTACAAACAGATCCTTTACCATGACCGACCGCTCCCCTTCCGACCCCTTGATCAGGGCGGTGCCGTCCAGGGCGATGAGCGGGATGGCCCCGTCCGCCGATGGCACGGCATTGATGAGGTTGCCGCCGATGGTGCCCATGTTGCGCACCTGCAGGGACCCGATATTTGAGACCGCATCATAAATAATGGGATATTCGTTGCGGATGAGCAGGGACTGTTCCAGCATGGCATGGGTGACCAGTGCCCCGATGGTCAGCTCTCCGGTGTTCTCATTTTTGTGAAGATCATCCAGGCCCGGTATCTGCTTGAGGTTGATCAGATAATCCGGTGCCATCCACCCCTCCTTGACCTTGACGATCACATCGGTGCCGCCGGCCATGAACCGGGCAGTCTCTTTGTGCTGCCCGAACAGCATCACCGCCTCTTCCACAGTGGTTGGTGTCAGGTATGTAAACGGTTTCATGTGGTTTCCTTTCCTTACCCTCTATTGTCAAAAATCCGGCGGGCTTTGCCCGGAACCCGGGGCAGTTCGCCGTAGGGGAGCACCTGGGCATCGCACGAAACCATAATTTTGGCCCGTACCGCCTGCCGGATCCGGTCCCGGATGCCGTCGGTATCGGAAACGGACGCATGGTTGCCGGCCTCCACCTTGATGGTCATGATTTCTTTGCCGTCCTCGGTCCGTGACAGGTGCAGCTGGTATTCACACCCGGTCCCTGGAATGTTCGACAGCACCTCGTCGATCTGGCCCGGATAGATGTTCACCCCTTTGAGGATAATCATATCATCGGAACGGCCCATGATACGGTCATGCAGGAACAGCGGAGTGCCGCAGGAACAGGTTTTGGAGATTTTTCGTGTCAGGTCCCGGGTCCGGTACCGGATCAGGGGGGACGCCTGCTTGCACAGGGTGGTCACCACCATCTCCCCTACCTCGCCGTCCGCCACCGGGGTCAGGGTATCCGGATCCAGTATCTCCAGAATATACTTGTCCGCCCAGTAGTGAATGCCTTCGTGGCAGTGACAGTCCAGGCCCATGCCCGGGCCGTACAGTTCGGTCATGCCGGTGATGTCGAACATGTCCTCCAGGCCCAGCAGTTTCTTGATCCGTTCCCGCATGGCTGCTGAACTTCGCTCGGACCCGAAGATGATTTTTTTCAGGTGTATCTGGTCTTTCAGTCCGCGTTTATGGACCTCTTCAGCCATAAGCAGTGCCATGGAGGCCGTGCAGCATAACACCGTGGGCGCCAGGTCCACCAGAAACTGGCACTGCATATCAATGTTCCCCGGTCCCAGCGGAATTGCCATGGCTCCGAACCGTTCGCACCCCAGCTGAAACCCCATGCCCGCGGTCCACACCCCATATCCGACGGCAATCTGAACCCGGTCTTCCCGGGTCAGTCCTGCCATTTCATAACACCTGGCAAACATGTCGACCCAGTCGTCAATGTCTTTTTGTGTATATGCCAGGACCTTGCGTTTGCCGGTGGTGCCCGAAGAGGCGTGGATCCGCACCACCTCTTTTTCCGGCACGGAGAGCAGCGGAAAAGGATACCCGTCTTTCAGATGGGTCGCCGTGGTAAAGGGGAGGCGGGACAGGTCATCTAAGGACTGGATATCCGCCGGGATCACACCGGCTGCCTCCAGGTGCTGCCGATAAAAGGAAGAGCCTTTCCAGGCATGGTTCACGGTCCATTTCAGCCCGGCCAGCTGAAGTTCCAGCAGGGACTGGACATCCGGAATATCCGGGATAAAGCGTTTTTTCATTCTAAGCTTCCTTGATTTGAGATCTCAGGTTTCGGGTGGCATCCAGGTCCAGGGTCAGCGTCTCCGGATCGATCACCACACCATAATCGGCTCTGGCCTGTTCCACACCCACATATCCATAGGTGACATCCCGCAAAACCGCATCAGGATCCCGTTCCATGGGGTCTCCATATCCCCCTCCGCCGGCGGACACAAAGGTGACGGTGTCTCCGGGATCCAGAAAGGTCAAGCCGCTGGGATCGGCCGGCTGTCCGTTTTTCAGAAACCGGGCCCGGGCGCCGGGTCTGCCGTCGAAAATTCCATCCGGCGGATACACGAACCGCCCGGCCTGAACCGCAATGGTGGTCCGGCCCGGCGGGATGCCGTCCGATTCTTCGGCAGTGGGCACCCGCAGGGTCATCTGACGGCCGATGCCGCCCCGCTGCCGGCCGGGGCCGCCCGAATCGATGACCAGGCCCCTTTCCATAACAAGGAGCGGGGTGTCGCTTTCCAGGATCTCCACCGGGGTGTTGGCCCCGTTGGCCGGAAAGATGGCGCAGTGGTGACCATCCATGTTATGGGACGCTCCCATGCCCCCGCCCCTGATGATCATGGTGTGCCAGGACTTGCCGGTACCCCGTTTGCCGTACAGGATATTGGTCTGAGCCGGAGTGCCCCCGGACCCGGCGATCACCCGGTCCGGCGCCGCCTCTGACAGGGCGTTGAACACTATCTCGGTCATAAAATGGCCCACCTGCATTCTGGCTGCCACGGCCGCGGGAAATTTGCAATTGATAATGGACCCTTCGGGCGCGGTCATGTGCACAGGCCGGATGGCCCCTTCGTTAATGGGGATGTCCGGATCGAACGCGGATTTGATGGCCATGAACACATAGGCATAGGTGAAATTGTACACCACGTTAACCCCCCAGTCCACCTGATCCGAGGTGCCGTCAAAATCAACATCAATGTCGGACCCGTCCACAGTGACCGCCACCTGGATATGGATGTCCGGGCGGGACCCGGCCCCTTCGATGACCCCTTTGTGACGGTAGGTGCCGTCCGGGATCTTTTCAATGGCGGCCCGCATGGACGTTTCGGTGCGCGTGATGATCTCGTCGGCCAGGTCATCCAGGGTGGTCAGATTCTCTTCGGTCATCATCTCGATGATCTTTTCGGCGCACACATGGTTGGCCGCCACCTGGGACCTCAAGTCGCCGGTGACCTCTTCCGGGGTGCGCACGTTCCACCGGATCATGTTCAGCAGATCCTGGTTGAGTTCCCCGCCGTCATACAGCCGGGTCACAGGGATATAGATGCCTTCTTCAAACACTTCCCGGTTGTCCGAGGATACGCGGCCCCCGATGTCTGAATGGTGGAATACGCATGCGGTGAACGCCACGGGCTTTCCCTTGAAAAAAATCGGGCTGAGCACGCACACGTCATTGAGATGACCGGCCAAAAGCCACGGATCGTTGACAATGAACACATCCCCTTCTTTATAAGAGTCGAGGGGCATGGACTGGATAATCTTTTTGACGCCTAAGGCCATGGCACCGGCCTGACCCGGTGTGCAGAAGGTGCCCTGCACCAGTTCCTGGCCCCGGCTGTCCGTGAACATGCAGGTATAGTCGTGGGCATCCCTGAGCAGGCTGGAAAATGCGGTCCTGGCCACGGAAGCGTCCGCTTCGTCCACAATGGATACCAGACGGCGCCACAGAATTTCCAGGGTGATGGGATCAAATGTCTGTTTTTTCATTTTTCCTCCTCCCGGATGCGGATCCACACAAATCCCTTGTCATCCACGGAGGCGGATGCATCCTCTCCCATGACAATGGTGGATTCCCGCTCCTCGACAATGGCCGGACCGGTAAAATTCGCCCCGGCAAACAGCTTTGACCGGTCATACACGGTAAAATCGATATAGGCTTTCTGCAGCACGGAAAATGCTTTGCGCTTTCCTTTGACACTGTCTGACAGCTGATCCGTGTCACTGGTAAGCGCAGGCATCACAAAGGGCGGTGTGGGCAGGGTGGCCCGTACTTTGAAGGTGACGAATTCCACCGGGGTTTCCGGGTAAGTGCGGCCGTAAAGCCGTTTGTATTCGGCATCGAATTTGTCCCGGATCTCCTGCCGGGTCCACTGGGTAAAGGGTTTGGGATCGATGACCAGATCGGTTTCCGCGCCCTGGCCCACAAACCGCATGAGCAGGGTGCGTTGGAACATCACCCGGTCCCCTTTGGCGGCATCCGCCAGAATGGCGGCTCCCTCTTTTTCCAACTGGGCGAACAGATTTTCGATGTCGCCAAAATCCGCGTCATCCAGAACCAGGCGGTGGCTGCGGGACAGGTCGAATGCCACCGGTGCCGTGAAAAACCCCAGGGCCGAGCCCACCCCGGCCAGAGGCGGCACCAGCACGGTTTTGGCACCGATCTTTTTTGCCAGGCCATAGGCATGGACCGGACCGGCCCCGCCGAACGCGGACATCACCACCGTCGAAGGGTTGCCCCCTTTTTCCGCGATATGGGTCTTGGCGGCCGCGGCCATGGTCTCGTTGATCAGATCATGGATGCCGAAGGCCGCATCGGTCACGGAGGTACCCAGAGGATTTGCGATTTTCTCTTCAATGGCGGTGCGGGACTTTTCGATATCCAGGGTCATGGTGCCCCCCAGAAAAAAATTTGGGTCCAGATACCCCAGCACCAGATCGGCATCGGTCACTGTGGGATTTTTTCCGTCCCGGTCGTAGCAGGCCGGCCCGGGGTCGGCTCCGGCACTGTCAGGCCCGACCGCCAGCAGCCCCAGGCTGCTGATCCGGGCGATACTGCCCCCGCCGGCACCGATCTCCATGAGATCCACCACCGGCACCTGGATGGGCAGGCCCGAGCCTTTTTTGAACCGCTGTACCCGTCCCACCTCAAAGGTGGATACCAGCCCGGCATGGCCTTTCTGGATCAGACAGGACTTGGCCGTGGTGCCGCCCATGTCAAAGCAGAACATATCCTTGATATCAAACATTTTTCCGTAATGCTGGGATGCGATCACGGCCGCTGTGGGTCCAGACTCGATGATGCGCACCGGAAACTTTCTGGCGGTCTCCACCGAAGTGATACCGCCCGAAGACAGCATGATGTAAAGCTGCCCCCCGAACCCCAGCTCTGCCAGGCGCTGGGTGAGTCTGGCCAGATACTGAAAGGTGATGGGCTTGACATAGGCGTTCACCGCAGTGGTGCAGGTGCGCTCATATTCCCGGATCTGGGGCAGCACTTCAAAGGAATAGGAGGTGGACAGGTCCGGGGCCGCTTCCTGGATGATCCGCTGGAGCGCCTGCTCGTTCACCGGATTTTCATAGGAATTGATGCAGCACACGGCCAGAGATTCGATCCCCTGTTTCCGGAAATCCGCCACCAGGGCCGATGCTTCCTGCTCATCCACCCCTTTCAGGACCCGGCCGTCCGCCGTCACCCGTTCGTCGATCTCCTTTCTCAACTCCCGGGGCACAATAGGTTCGGGATACTGGCTGAAGATATCATAGGCATCGTACCGGATCTCCCGGCCCAGTTCCAGCACATCCCGGAACCCTTTGGTGGTGATCAGCCCGGTTTTTGCGCCTTTGCGTTCGATAATGGCATTGATGACCAGGGTGGTGCCGTGGATCACATCCCCCACCTGGTCGAAAAACCCCGGCTTGATTGCCAGCAGCTCTTTTATACCCTGCTCCACGGCATCGGATGGGTCATCCGGGGTGGTCAGGCACTTGTTGGTAAAAAATTCCCCGGTCCGGGTATCCACCAGGACAAAATCGGTAAACGTGCCCCCGATGTCACATCCCAGTCGTAAACCTGATTGATCCAAACCGCACCTCCCTGATCGAATGATTGTTTTTCAATAAAACATGGGTTCCTGCCACTCCCCGAAGGTCTGACGGAACACGTCCGCCATCTCCCCGACCGTGGCAAACGCCTTGCAGCAGTCCACCAGGGGCGGCATGACATTGTCCCTGCCTTTTGCGGCTTTTTCCAGGGCCCGCAGGGTGTCGGTCACCGCTTTTTCATGGCGGGTCCGCTTCACCTCGGCCAGACTCTGTTTGGATGTCCTGGCCCAGTCTTCGTTGTACTGATGCAGTTCCACTTCAGCGCCCTCATCTTCTTTGCCCGGGGTTTTGCCCACTTTTTTGTATTCCCCGGACTGGAGTCCTTTTTCAAATTCATAGGCCTGCTGGGAGACCTTTTTCTGGATCACCCCTTCGGAGATGCCCGACACGATGCCGCCCATCTCCTTGACCCAGGCCATCTCTTCCCTGATCTTTTCCGACATCTCCAGGGTCAGGGTTTCGATGAAATAGGACCCGGCCAGAGGATCCACCGTATCCCTGAGACCCACCTCATCCATAAGCAGCTCCAGGGTTTTGAGCGACAGCAGGGCCGATCGGGGGGTCGGAATGGTATAGGCTTCGTCAAACGAGCACAACGCCGTGGTCTGGGCCCCGGACAGGGCCGCACCCAGCGCGTAGAACGCCCCTCTCATGATATTGTTTTCCGGCTCCTCCTTGGTGAGCCCGGATCCCCCGCCGCCGAACAGGCCCCTGAGAAACAGCTTCTTTTTGTCCGTGACCCCGTAGTCCTGTTTGAGCATCTGTGCCCAGATCTTCCGGGCGGCCCGGAATTTGGCCACCTGTTCCCACAGGTTGCCGTACACATTGAAGTTGAACGAAAAGCGGCCCACAAAATCGGACGGGTCGATGCCCCGCTGGGCCACCGTATCGATATAGGCCCTGGCGATCTCGAACGCATAAGCGATCTCCTGGGCCGGGGTGGCGCCGGATTCCCGGATATGGTATCCGCAGATACTCACCGGGTTGGACCGGGGCAATTCTTTCACCGCATATTCAATGGTGTCCCCCACCAGGCGGACCCCGTGCTCCACCGGGAAGATCCACGCCCCTCTGCCGATCATCTCCTTGAGAATATCGTTCTGGGGGGTGCAGGAGATCCGGGTTTTGTCAAACCCTCTGGTTTCTCCCAGGGCCTGGTACATGGCCATCATGATAGAAGCCACCGCATTGATGGTCAGGCCCGATCCGATACGGTCCAGGGGAATCCCGTCAAATGCGGTGAGGAAATCTTGCAGCGAATCCACGGCCATGCCCACCCGGCCGACTTCTCCTTCCGCCATGGGATGGTCCGAGTCATATCCCATCTGGGTGGGCAGATCAAAGGCCACGTTCAACCCGTTCTGGCCGTTGGCGATCATGAGCTTGAACCGCTCGTTGGTCTGTTCCGGGGTCCCGAATCCGGTATACTGCCGGGTGGTCCAGGCCCGGGACCGGTATCCCTGCGGATGCAGACTCCGGGTAAACGGATAGTCGCCCGGCTCCCCCAGGTCCTGTTCATAGGAAAACCCGGCCGCTTCCAGGTCTTTGGGCCCGTACACCGGTTTGACTTTGATGCCCGACTGGTAGACCACCTCCTGGATGGCCCCTTTGTCATCCTTGATATATCTGGCTACACCCATATTGCTCTCCCTTGTGAGAACCGCCGCCTTTTCCCAGGCAGCTCGTTTTTATGCAAACAGCTGATTGATTTCCGTCACGATGGTGTCAAAGGCTGTGCCGCCGGGAAACACGGCCGCCACCCCCATCTGCTCAAGGGTCTGGATATCCTGCCGGGGGATCACCCCGCCCACCACCAGGTGCACATTGTTGAGTCCGTGTCCCTTCATCATGGCGGTCAGTTTTTTACAAATCGGCAGGTGGGCCCCGGACATGATGGACAGTCCGATGACATCCACCGACTCCTGCACCGCTGTGGATATGATCTGATCCAGGGTCTGGTGAAGCCCGGAATAGATGACCTCCATACCCGCATCCCGCAGGGCCAGGGCCACGATCTTGGCCCCCTTGTCATGGCCGTCCAGGCCCGGCTTGGCCACCAGGACCCGAATCTTGTTTTTTGTTTCCATATTACTTGGTTTCCTTTCCCTAAAATTCCCTGTCAGTTTCCTGCGCATCATTCAGGCAGGCAGTCAGGCGGTTTGCCAGCTTTCTGGCGGTCCGGTATGGATCTGCCGCCACATCTGCCTGATACGTCGCTGATTTCTGAAACACGGCTATCTGCCGGTCCATCCATGGATTGATCCGGTCCAGCACCATCTGCCGCACCAGGGTGGTGAAATAATCAGCCGCCTGGTCTGCCCGCATTTTTTTCAAAAGCCCGTGATCCGTCATAAAGCCCCGGTGTTCCAGGAACCGTTCCGCCAACCGGTCCACCCCCTGGCCGGTTCTGGCACAAGTGCTCATCACCGGCGCCTGCCAGGCATCCGGTGGGACAGACCGCAGTTTGACCAGATGTTCCAGGGTCATCACCTCTGAGGTGGCACCGGGCAGGTCATTCTTGTTGACAATAAAAATATCCGCCGCTTCCAGCAGGCCCGCCTTTACCGACTGGATGCCGTCGCCGGCCCCGGGAATGGCCACCAGGCCCAGGCTGTGGACCATGCGGCAGATCTCCATATCTGCCTGGCCCGATCCCACGGGTTCCACAATGATGACATCATACTTCATGGCATCAAGCACCAGACAGATGTCTCTGGCCGCTCTTGCCAGGCCCCCGGCCGCCCCCCGGGCCGCCAGGGACCGGATAAACACGCCCGGATCACCGGCATGGGCCTGCATCCGCACCCGGTCTCCCAGAACCGCCCCGCCGGTTTGTGCGGATGATGGATCCACAGCCACCACCCCCACGGTCAGGTCCTTTTGCCGGAAACAGGTGATCAGCGCACTGATCAGGGTGGATTTTCCGGCACCGGGAGGTCCTGTGATGCCGATGACAAAAGCGTTACCCCCGTGGGGATAGAGCTGTCCCAGCAGCAGGCCCGCCTGCGGGTTCCCGGCCTCGATGGCCCGCATCAGCCGGGCACCGGCCATGACGTTTCTCCCCAGGATATCCGGGATCATTCCGGAAGAATCCGGGGTTATATCAGGCGCTCTTTCTGGCATCTTCCTCCTTGATGCGGCGAATCACCGCCTGCTTGCCCTTGAGAATATGGGCCCGCACCAGGGCTTCAACCCGGTTGGCGTCTTTCTGCCGCATGGCGGTCAGCATGTCGGCATGGTCCTGAAACGAGGCGGCGGCAAAGTCCGCCTGTTTGAGAATGATCTGCCGGTACCGGGAAATCTGAGCCCTGAGCTGATTGATCATTTTGATGAGCTTCGGACTGTCGCTCATGGCATACAGCAGATCATGGAACTCGGTGTTGATGTCCGGCAGAGGGGCTGTGTGTTTTTTCTCCAGACAGTCCTGGAATTTCTTCATCACTTTTTCCAGGGGTGCCAGGTCGGAGGACCGGTGTTTTTCGGCAGCCAGACGGGCCGCATACGCCTCCAGCACGGACCGTATTCCGAATGTTTCCTCGATATCCTCCCGGGACAGGGTCATCACCTTGAACCCGCCGGCGGGCATCTTTTCGATCCAGTCCTCCCGCTCCAGCTTGTGAAGGGCTTCCCGCAGCGGGGTCCGGCTGATGCCCAGCATCCGGGCGATGCGATTTTCCACCAGCCGGGCGCCGGGCTCGATATCCTGATCGATGATGGCCTGTTTGAGGTGGTCATACACATCCTCTCCCAGGGATTTGCGTTCTCCGATGGCGTTGAGTTTCATGGGTCTTAAATAATGCCTTTCTCCTTGAACTGTGCCAGGGTCTCCGGGGCATACCCCAGAAGTTCCCCGTAAATGGACTGGTTGTGTTCCCCGAACCGCGGGGGGAAGGTCAACGTCTGGGTGCAGGCTTCCAGAAACGGGGTCATGTTGGGGGGCGGGGCCAGGGTCAATTCAACACCGGACACCGCATCTTTGGAGGACAGCAGGCGTTTTTGAACCAGCGGATCCGCCGTCACCTCATCAACCCCCTTGATCGGGGAAATAGGCACGGTGATGGCGGTGAACAGTTCGATGAGTTCAGCCGTGGTATGCTGCCGGGTGATCTCATTGATGTCCTGGTTGAGGTTGGCCACATCCTTGATCCGTCCCCGGTTTTTCTTGTATGCCTCTTTGTCCAGGGACTTGAACATCTCCTGGGCGGTCATGGCGGCCCACTGCCGGTCGTTGCCCACGGCCAGGTACACGAACCCGTCCCGGGTCTGGTACACCGACACCGGGCAGAAAAATTCATGGGTATTGCCCCGGCGGGTGATATGGGTGCCGAAACTTTTGCCCAAAGCAATGGGCACGGTGAGCCAGGACACCGAGGATTCGAACATGGACATGTCCAGGCGGGATCCTTCGCCGGTAACGGCCCGTTTGAACAATGCCTTCATGAGCAGGCCGTACCCGTGCTCGGAAGTGCCCATGTCCGGCAGCGGGATCCCGATCACCTGGGGATCGCCGTCCGCCTCGCCGGTGAGGTCCATGAGCCCGGATCTGGCCTGGAGAATCGGATCATAGGCCCCTTCATTGGAATCCGGCCCGAACCCCGTGACCCCCAGCCAGATGATGTCCGGCTTGATCTCTTTGAGAATGTCATAGGCGATGCCCAGCTTGTCATAGTTTTTGGGCAGCTGATTGGTGATGAAGATGTCCACATCGAGTTTTTCGATCAACTCCTTGAGCAGCTGTTTGCCTTCGGGCTCGGCCAGGTTCAGGGTCAGCGCTTTTTTACCGGCGTTGATGCACAGATAATAGGCGTTCATCCGGTCCTCGTCCATCACCTTTTCCCCGATGAACCGGTTGGGATCGCCATACACCGGATGTTCCAGGCGGATCACCTGCATACCGTCCTGGGCCAGCCGATAGGTCAGATACGGGGCCACGGTGGCCTGTTCCAGGGACAATACCGTCAGGTTCTTCAAAAATTCCATGGGCGCTCCTTTCAGCACATTTTTTTTCCTTGTTCATGACAGGTGTCGAATATCTTCAGGTTGATCTCTCTGACAGGGTCCGGGCTCATGGATGCCACGGTCTCCCGCAGGGCATCGGCATCCAGGGGCCCCTTGCCGAAGGCGGCAAAAAACGCCACCATGGCCAGGTTGGTGGATTTGGGTGAGCCTAAGTCAAACGCAGTTTTACCGGCTTCCATGGCAAAAGAGGCGATCCCGTGGTCAGACAGGAAAGGGGCCACCCGGGCATCGGGAAACGCCTGGGCTTTGGCGTTGGCGAAGACCATGCCGCCGGGTTTCACCCAGGGCAGATACCGGTAGGCCTCGGCTTCGTCCATGGAAATCAGAAAATCCCCGGCCCCGGCCCGGATCAGGCTGGCACCGGCATCCCCGATCTTGAGGTGGGACACCACAGACCCGCCTCTCTGGGCCATGCCGTGGGTTTCCGCTCCCAGGATATTGTATCC
>JBFLKI010000149.1:0-2852 GCA_040883135.1 Desulfotignum sp.
ATTGACACCCGGTGCCGGGACCGCGTGATCGAACTGCTGGAAACCTTCTTTGACCTTCCCGGTTCCCATACCCCGTATTTTCAGGAAACCGATCAGGACATCACCGCGCTGTTGAAAAAATATCCGGAAACCCGGTCCACCTATGTGGAGGAAAAAATCAAGACCTACGGGATTCAGTTGACCCCGGGCCTATCGCTGGCGGCGTTCCGGGGCCCGGCAGACCGGTTTGTGCAGACCCGGCACCGCCTGACAACGGATATCGGATCAGACGCCGTGTTTCATCTGGTATCGGTGATGCAGCTTTCAGACCGGATCGTGGATGCCGTGTTTGTCATGGAATCGGGCGGTGATGAATCCGTGGACCTGATCACGTTTCACGGCCCCCATTTCGGGGACCGGTACCGGATTCTGCAGACCGCCCTGAACTGCCTGGAAACCGAACACGCCCCGTTGCGGGCTGCGGCCTGTGCCGGTGCCAGCGTCAGCCTGGTGTTTCCGGCGGGCGCGGGGCAGGCGGCGCAAACCGCATTGTCCAAAGGATTTGATGCGCCATGACCCACCCTGACAACCTGCGGCCGGAAGATTTTTTCTGGCGGATCCGTATTTTTGACGCCCTGTCTTATCCCTCGGTGATCATCGACCTGGAAAAAAGCGTGGTCGGCGCCAACAAAAAATTCTACGACGTTTACAAACTCACGCAAGAAGATATCCTGGGCAAAAAATGTTACCATTCGTTTTTATATAAAAACACCCCGTGCAAATCTGAGGACTGCCCCATTTCCCGGGTAATCGCCAACAAGGAAGCCCATACCTATACCCTGGAGCGCCAGTACAAATGGGAAGAACGGGTGTTTTCCCCGATCTTCGACGACCACGGGGAAGTGGCCTATGTGCTGTCCAGTATCCGGGACATCACCCGGACCAAATCCCTTGAAAATCAGCTCATCGGTGTCAAAGAGTTCATCACCCGGGTCATTTACGCCTCGGCCAGCGCCATTGTGGCCGCGGACCGGTCCGGCCGCATCGAACTGATGAACTCCGTGGCCAGGGAGCTGTTCGGGGCCCACAACGGCCATGAAAAAACCATCACCCACACCGAACAGCTGTACCCCCCGGGCAAAGCCAAAGAGATCATGCGCATGCTCCGGGATGAAAAGATCGGGGGGCGCGGCAAGCTGATCATCCCCCGGACCACCATTGTCAATGCCAGGGGCGAAGAGCTGGAAGTGGAGATGTCGGCCGCCATCATCTATGACGAGCACGGCAACGAATCCGCCACCATGGCCATCTACAACGACCTCAAGGACAAGAACAAGGTGGAGAAGGAACTCCGGCAGACCCAGAAGCAGCTGGCCCAGTCCGAGAAGATGGCCTCTCTGGGACAGCTGGCCGCAGGGGTCGCCCACGAGATCAACAACCCGCTCACAGGGGTGCTCTTCTATGCCAGCCTCCTGCTGGAACGCGATGATCTGGATGAAGATGCCAGAGAAGACCTCAACTATATCGTGGAAGATGCCAACCGGTGCAAGAATATCGTGAAAAGCCTTTTGGTCTACAGCCGGAGCACCGATTCCAACAAGCGCATCGTGCATATCAACGAGATCGTGGAACAGAGCCTCAAGCTGATGAGAGACCAGAAAAAGTTCCGCAACATCAAGATCCGCCGGATTCTGGATGACCAGATGATGCTCATCCACGCGGATATGGGCAAACTCAACCAGGTGATCATCAATATGATCATGAACGCGGCCGACGCCATGGACGGGAACGGCAAAATCACCTTGCACACCTACCGGGACAAGCCCAACAAAAAGGTGTTTTTGGAGATCAAGGATACCGGCGTGGGCATTCCCAGGGAAAATCTGTCCAAAATCTTTGACCCGTTCTTCACCACCAAGGAGGTGGGCAAGAGCACGGGCCTGGGCTTGAGCATTGTCTACGGCATCATCGAAGAGCACGAAGGGCGGATTTCGGTCAAGGAAACAGGTGCCAAAGGCACCACCTTCATCCTGGAATTCCCCATGTATGTGCCCAGTGAAGACGGCCCGCATTTCTGCGGTCACCCGGCCGGGTCCGCATGATTTTTTTTGAACCGACCCAATGAGAACAACAGGAACCGACAAGCAATGACACAGACAGATACCGGTGAAACTACACAAGGGTTTTCATTCAGTCCAAAGGTGTTGGTGGTGGATGATGAAGACCGGATTCAGAAAGCCTGCCACCGGCTTTTGACCCAGGAAGGGTGCGAGGTGGCCCTGGCGGACAACGGCATCAAGGGCTTGAAAATGATCGAGGACGCGCATTTCGACATCGTGCTCCTGGACCTGATGATGCCGGGCGTGTCCGGCATGGATGTACTCACCGGGATCAAGGCCCGGCATCCGGACACGGTCATCATCGTGATCACCGGATACGCCACCCTGGAGCATTCCATTGAAACAATGAAAAAAGGGGCGTTTGATTTTCTGTCCAAGCCGTTTTCCCCCCAGGAACTGCGGGTGGTGATTTCCAAGGCCATCGAGTTCATCCGCACCCTCCAGGACATTGCCAGCGAAAAAACCCGGATGCGCGTGATGGTCAACACCCTCAAGGAAGGGGTGCTGACCACGGATCACCAGAAAAGCATCGTGCTGGCCAACCCCGCTTTTCTGAAGATGATCGGGGCCAGCACCCGGTCCGCCGTCGGCCGGCAGGTGGATGAGATTGTCAAAAACCCCCGGATCCTGGAGATGATCGACCAGGCCCTGGCCCAGACCGCCGGCCATTTTACCGAACTGACCGAAGAAATAGCCCTGGTCCCGGAGGACAGCAAAGAGGAGAAAATCATCGGCATCCGTTGTTTTCCGTTC
>JBFLKI010000150.1:0-11619 GCA_040883135.1 Desulfotignum sp.
CTTCAAAAACGATCTTCTGTCCATTCAATTGCTCCTTGCCCCCTGTTTCAATGGCTTGCCAATCCCATCAGAATCATGTATGAAACGATCCATGGCAGCACGAAACAAAACGTTTTCCTTTAAAACACGTATCTCCCTGAAACTGTTCTGCAGTTCTGTTCTGTCCATATTGATTTTTACCATCCCTCTGTTTTTTCTGGTCAATCAATCGTTAAAAGATCTGGGCCAGTTTGCTGATACGGCCAATACCCGGCAGATCAAGCAAATGGCCAATCAGTTTCTGGCAGCCATGGCCCATGAAAAAGCCCAAAAATATGATGAGATGTTTTTGCACAGTCAAACTACGGTGACTTTTCTGGCAATGAAGGCCGGTGAAACCTACCGTCAGGCGGCGGCAGGCAATGCATCTGAGACAGCGCTTCCGGCCATGACCCCCAGCCCGGTCAACTCCATATTTTACACGCCTGAATCCGAACCCGTTATCACGGCTTTCTGGGGAGGCAAGACCATATTGCCCGCCATCGCATCGGAACTGACGGCACTGGCACAGATGGACCCCTATCTGGTCATGGCCCAAAAAAATATCCGCCAGGCCATGGCTGCCCATATCATCACCCGGACCGGAATCGGAAAATATTACACCTTAAATCCAGACATGCGGCAAGCATGTTTCAACCTGCCGGACCCTGTTGAATTCGACATTCGTGACGGGGAACCCATGACCACCTTCACCCGGCAGTCCGGTTCTGATTTCGCGTTTCAATGGACCCGGCTTTACAAGGACGATGTGTCAGCCGGCCTGATGATGACCGGGGGTTCCCCCATTCTGGATAAAAACGGTCGTTTCAGAGGAATTGCCGGCATTGACATTCCCTTGACCAACCTGATCAGGATCTGGACATGAACCACCCTTTTTTTTCAGATCCGGATCAAGTGCCCGGTGATTTTTTTGCATTTCTCATGGATTCACACGGCCTGTTGATCTCCTTTCCCTTTTCCAGCCTGCCCTGGTTGGGACTGAGCACGGATTTCCGGACTTTCAAACAGTCTGATGACATCCTGTCCCTGAATATCATGGATTCCCGCCTGCCTGAGATTCAACAGACAGCCCCGCACATTCTGGATTCAGAATCCTACCAGAACACCCTGACGGTGAAAGACCAGTCCTATGTTCTGGCGTCCCGCCGACTCGAGCAGACTGGATGGCACATCGTGCTGGTAAGCAATGAAAATAATCTGCTCAACTCCATCAGACAGACCCGCCTTGTCATGGATGCCAATCTTTCGGGCATCGTGAAGACTTTTCTGATATATGCGGGTGTCGTGTTTCTCGTGGCCCTGGGATGCAACTATCTGGGCGTCCGCCGTTTTACCCGGCCGCTTCAGCACCTGACCCGTCTGACACGCCAGATATCCCGGGAAGAGTACTCAGAAAAAGCGCCGGAAGACCGCAGAGATGAGATCGGAGAACTGTCCCGGGCCTTTAATGAAATGACCCATCGCCTGCAACAGTCCCAGCAGAGGGAACAAGCCCATATTCAGGCATTATCGCGGCAGGCCGCCCGGCTCAAGGAGCTCAATGAGTACCTGGTCTACTCAGACGAAAGCGAACGGAAAATGATTGCCTCGGATCTGCATGACAGTGTTGCCCAGACACTGGGCATGGGAATCTCCCGGACCAAAAACCTGATCGAATCCGATGAACCGCCCCGGCCGGATCAGATCACAGACATTCAGACCATTCTGGAGCAGGCGGTACGGGAAATCAGAACATTGATATACAAACTGTCTCCGCCGATTCTGGATGATTTTGATATCGATATCGCCATCGGGGCACTGATCGAGGAAACCAATGTCCGGGAAGGCGCAACATTCCATTATATCAATCATGTCACCGACCCTGTTCCATTGCCCCATCCTTTGAAAATCACCCTGTACCGGGCCGTGGATGAACTGCTGGGCAACATTTTGAAACATGCCGGCACCACGAACGCCACCATCCAGTTATGGATCAGCGGTCCGGACATCTGTCTGCAGGTGGAGGACTCAGGCGCCGGCATGGACATTCAGGACATTCAATCTTTGAAACCGTCAAAGGAGAGAGGATTCGGACTGTACAGCCTGTCGGAACGAATCCGGAACTTCGGCGGCACCCTGACCATCACATCCACCCCCGGCAAAGGAACGAAATTCTTGCTGACAGCACCCACAAATCAAACGGAATCCCCTACGCATGAAGAAAAAAACCATCATCATCGTGGATGACCACCGGGTTTTCACCACGGTATCAGTCAGGCCCTGGATTCGACCAAGGAATTCAGAGTGACAGCCCGGGCCGTGACCGGGGCCCAGGCCGTTTCCCTGGCCGAAAAAACCGCTCCGGACCTTATCCTCATGGATATCAGCATGCCGGATCTCAACGGCATGGAAGCGACCCGCAAAATTCTGGCCTTTAATCCAAATATCCGTATTCTGGCCCTGTCCATGCATACTGAAAAAATTTATGTCAAAGGTATGCTGAACGCCGGTGCATCCGGTTATGTGCTCAAATCCTGCTCTTTCAAAGAATTGATGACCGCCATCAGAACGGTTTTGGCCGGCCATATGTATGTGAGCCCGGAAATCACCCATCTACTTTTAAACGATTCACCGGATCGCCTGAACCGTCTGTCAGAGAGGGAGAAACAGGTGCTGGTAAGCATCGCCGAAGGTCACAGTTCCAGGGAAATCGCGGACATGCTGCACCTGAGCGTGAAAACCATCGATATTTACCGCAGAAATCTCAAAGCCAAGCTGGGCATTCAGAGCGTCGCCGGTCTGACCCGATACGCCATTGCCAAAGGACTGATCCCCCCCGTGCCCTGAGCCTGACTCACCGGACGCTGTCATACGCCGGCAGAACACCATTTTTTGAAAACACAATCTGCCACAGCTGATTGCTGCGGGCTCTGAACGTACCGGCACAGGCCAGCAGGTAATAGGTCCACATACGGAAAAACCGGTCATCATACACATGCCTGATTTTTTCCCAGTGTTTTACAAAATTGTGATACCAGGCCATCAGTGTGGGGTCATAGTCCGGACCGAAGCTGTGCCAGTCCTCCAGCACAAAGAATTTCTCGGCTGCCGCGGCAATCTGATGACCGGACGGTATCATGGAGTTGGGAAATATATAAGTGGATATCCATGGATCGCTGCTTCGCACCGACCGGTTTCCGGCGATGGTATGCAGCAGAAACAGTCCCCGATCCGTCAGACACCGGTTCACCACGCCCATGAAGATTTTGTAGCAGGCGGCCCCCACATGCTCGAACATGCCCACGGATACGATGCGGTCAAAGGATTCATTCAGATCCCGGTAATCCACAAGCCGGATCTCCACGGGCAATCCGCTGCACCGCTCTTTGGCCAGTGTCACCTGTTCTCTGGACACCGTAATCCCCACCACGTTCACCTGGTGATTCTGCGCCATATATGCGGCCAGCCCCCCCCATCCGCAACCGATGTCCAGCACCCGCATCCCGGGAGCCAACTGAAGTTTTTGACAGATCAGTTCCATTTTGGCTTCCTGGGCCGCTTCCAGGGTATCGGCGTTTTTCCAGTATCCGCAGGAATAGTTCATGGATTTATCCAGCATCAGGGAAAACAGTTCATTGCCGATATCATAATGCCGTTTGCCAATCTCGAACGCCCTGATTTTTCCCGGAGATACCGTCAGCCTCGCTTTGAAACGGCACCACAACGCACGAAGCGATTTTTTCGCCTTTTCATCCAGCCGGGCACGAAGAATTTTATCGAAAAACTGATCCAGTCGGGGGCACTCCCACCACCCGTCCATGTAGCTTTCACCTAAAGCCAAGGAACCGCCGGCCACCAGCCGTGTAAAGAAAAGATCTTTTTTCACCTGAATGTCCCAGAGGCGGGAACCGTTGATTTCCACACCGGCAGAGGCGAACAGATCGATAACCAGTTGTTGTGAGGATGTATGGTTCATATCACTGCCTCCCTTGATAGATGATCCCTGTCACAGGTCCATGTATCCTATCACAGCTTCCAGTGGGCATAAAAGAAAAAAAACGGGGTTAGCGCCTCAACTCAGAGCGTGATCACTTTGGTGGCCAGCTGCATGGCGGTGACAATATCCAGCATATTGGTGGTCTCCCCCACCTGTTTTTCATTGAGCAGGTTGAAATGCGACAGACAGGTCCCGCAGACCCAAATGGAAATGTTGTGTTTTTCATATGCCTGCAGTGTTTCCAGAACCGGAGAGCCCGCGATGGTCAATTTGACCCCGTTATTGACCAGCACCAGCCGCCACAGATCGTTTCCCATCTCTCCCAGGGTATTGATGAAACTGGCCATCAGTTTTACACCCAGGGCATCATCTCCGAATCCCATGCGGTCCGTGGCAATCAGCACCAGTATCTTCTGGACCCCTTCCCGAAGATCAGAATCCAGCACCGCCGGACCGGTTTCGACGGTTCCGGCCGAATCGCTCTCTTCCCCTGATTTCAGGACATACACCGCAGACACTGTGAATGAGTCTCCCTGACCGGATGTCGTGGTCTCATATCCCCGGGTCCCTAAAAACCGGGATACGTTTTCGACGGCTGCTTCATTGTCCACCTGCACCGTGAGTCGGGGAGGCAACTGATCATCCACCATCTGTTTGGTCAGAAGAACGGGCTGGGGACAGGCCTGTCCCCGGGCATCAATATCTTTTGTCATTGCTTTTCCTATCTTATGGTTGGTTGTTTCATTGCTTTCCGGCGCCGCGTTTTTCAAACCACCTGGATTTTTCCCGGATGATTGTCCGACACCTCTCCGATCACAGCGGCCCTGGATATCCCCTGATCATACAGTGCGCTCATAAGATCATGAACCCGGTTTTCCGGACACCCCATCAGCAGGCCGCCTGATGTCTGCGGATCGAACAGGAGGTCCCGAAAACCCGGACTGATCCGGTGGGCCACAGAGACAATGCTTTCCCGGAATTGTCGGTTCCGGAACGCGCCCCCCGGTACCAGTCCCATTTCGGCGAATTCCAGTGCGCCGGATATCAGTGGAACCTGGTCGCTGAAAATACGGACCCCGGCCGGGGTGCCGATGATCATTTCCGCCAGATGCCCCACCAGACCGAAGCCGGTGATATCCGTGCAGGCGGAAATGGGGAACCGGGCCATGACGTTGGCAGCATCCCGGTTTAACGTGGCCATCAGCTCTGTAATCTCAACGATCTGGTCCCGGGAAGCCAGCCCGGCTTTGACTGCCGTGTTCATGACACCGGTACCCACCGGCTTGGTGAGAATCAGACGGTCACCGGATTTCAACCCCTGATTGGTCAGTATCTTGTCAGGATGCACAAACCCGGTGACAGACAATCCATACTTGAGTTCATCGTCTTCCACGCTGTGACCCCCCAGCAGCACGGTACCCGATTCTTCCAGAATGCGGATCCCGCCGGCCAGTATTTTTTTCAGAACCGCCATGTCCATGGACTTCAATGGAAACGCCACCAGATTCAGGGCGGTTTTGGGAATGCCGCCCATGGCATAGACATCGGACAACGCGTTTGCAGCGGCAATGCGCCCGAAATCATACGGGTCATCCACAATCGGGGTAAAAAAATCCACTGTCTGGATCAGGGCCAGGTCATCGCTGATTTTGTAGACGCCTGCATCATCGGCCGTTCCCATACCCACCAGTACATTTTGATCTGTGGGTACAGGCAAGTCAGCCAACGCCGCCGCCAGGTCCCCCGGCGGAAGTTTTGCCGCTCACCCGGCACCTTTGACACACTGGGTCAACCGTATCGGATCCACCGGCTTGTTCAATGTCTGATTCATCGCCACTCCTCAAAAAAAATGAATCAATCAAATCGATTCATTGTCTGTTATTCAAACTTATATTATTTCTTATTCCCGCTTTCAAATCAAATTCTAAATTTCTGTGGCACCGGCCAGAGCATATAGAAAACATCAATACCTATTGAACCTTGAACCATATTTCAGGCGCAGACATGCAACCGCGTTCCTGTCACAGACGGCATGAGCACATGCGGGCGGGTGAAAGAATCAAAAAAAATCCCGGCAAACCAGATTGATTTTCTGTTTGTCGGGATGAATTTTGGTGTTGGCTCCCCAGCACGGACTTGAACCGCGGACCCATTGGTTAACAGCCAATTGCTCTGCCAACTGAGCTACTGGGGAGCATGTCTCATTTAAGACTCGACGTTTATATAGGATCGACCTGTTCTTGTCAAGGCAAAAAAACAAAAAATTGACAGGCCTTTGGGGAAAAGGTAATAATGCGTTCAAATTCATGACCGGATACCATCATATGAATCAGTTAACACAGGACAAGACACACCATGATCACTGAACACGGCATTGTCACCCAGGCTACCCCTGCCGTGGCCAAAATAAAGACCAAGCGGACAGCAGCCTGCGAAGGCTGCACGGCCAAAGACAGCTGCGGCACCATCCACCGGGGACAGGAGGTTTTTTTTGACGTTCCCAATACATTAGGGGTGCAGGCAGGAGACTCCGTCCTGATCGGGATGCGGACAAAATCCGCATTACTGCTGACCTTTCTGGTGTATATCGTTCCTATCCTCTGCCTGGTGATCGGCGCCCTGACCGGAGATGCCCTGGCGCCTTTTCTGGGAATCAATGCCTCTTTTTTGGCCATGGTTCTGGGCTTTTCCCTGTTTGGCCTGGCTTTTTTCATTCTTCACAGAAAATCGGCAGCAATGAATCGGAAAACCGAATTCAGACCCATGTTGATCCGCAAGACCAGGTCGGCCTCAGCCCCCGCCTGCAAGCCGTCTTCAAAATAATTTTTTTCTTGCCAACCCAGCTGCAATATACTATATACGCTGCCAGTTGTGGGTTTGTCACATAAACGCTAACCCTTAGACCGGAAGATTGACATATGACATCACAACCACACCTGAGATTTGCGGTCTTGATCATGGCTGTTTTTCTGATCACAGGAATCGTCTGTTACGCTGCCTTTTCCCCTCCAGAACCGGCGGACCCCGTTCGTTTAATGTTTCAAAATGATGCCGGTAAGGTTCTGTTCACTCACCAGACACATACGGAGGAATATTATCTGGATTGTCTGGACTGCCATCACAACATCGATGATGACGAGACATACAATTGCAGTGACTGCCATGAGAAGACCGGAGACGAGTACATGCCGTCTAGAACGGATTCCCTTCACGAGACATGCATTGGATGCCATGCGGATTACGGTGCAGGACCGGTCGATTGCAGTGCATGTCATGTGCTTTAAATCCGGTGGCCTGCCGCTGTGCCCCGCGTCAGTCATGAAAACCGCTTTTTGAAACAAGGACGTAACTCATGATTAAACGATCTTTCTTTGCGCTATCCAAACCCCGGCTGACCTGTGACCTGCTGGAAACCGATCCTGAAGCGCCCCTGAAAATGGATGTGCCCGGCCTTTTGACCCTGCTGTTACCTGAACCCATTGACGGCAGCCGGACGGCACTGATCAAAAAAGGTGATTTTGTCAAAAAAGGCCAGAAACTGCTTCTGTATGCAAATGATACCGAATATGCGGTATCACCGGTATCCGGCACCATCAAAACCATAGACACCTTTACGGTCGATGATGTCAGTGGTCTGAAAACCCGCATCACCATTGAAAAAGATGCCTGGAATACCGAACAAATTGAATATTCGGACATGAGCGAAGACCTGTCCTTTGCCATCCAGCACCTGAAGCAGCTTCCCGGGGCCCCCCCGTTTGACGGTCTGACCCGAAACGGCGTGCAGATCAACACCCTGGTGATCACGGCTGCGGATACGGACCTGTTGAGCACCACATCCCAGTACATGGGGACTGCCCATGCCGCCGCACTGCAGAAGGGCGCACAGATTCTCAAACGCATCACAAACCTGTCCAAAGTGTATCTGCTGATTCCCGGATACCTGCTCGACAGGGTCCGGTTTGACGGTGTCACCGTCCTGCCGGCAAGTCTGAACTACCCGGATGCCCTGCCGGCCATGGTCATGAAAAACCATCTGGACAAAATTCTCCCGGCAGGCAAGACCCCGGAAGAAATGGGAATCTGCTTTATCCGGGCCGAAGCGGTGGTATCCCTGGCCCGGGCCTTTGAAGCCAACGCACCGGTGTTTGAAAAATGTATCACCTTGATTGATAAAAACGGGGCCCGCCACCGGATCGAAGCGGTGATCGGCACCCCGTTGAGCAGCATTTTCAGTCAGCTGGGAATTCAGGTCGATGAGCAGGACCGCATTGTCATCGGGGGCGCCATGCAGGGATTTGCCACGTTCACTGCCCACCATCCGGTCACACCGGACATGGATACCGTTCTGGTCCAGGACAGAGGCGACATCATCCCGCTGTCAGACACCAACTGCATCAACTGCGGCAAGTGCGTACAGATCTGTCCGGCCGATATTCCCGTCAATCTGCTGGTGCGGTTTCTGCAGGCGGCTCAATTTGAGGCCGCTGCGGACAAATGCGATCTGGAGTCTTGCATTGACTGTGGATTGTGCGCCTATGTCTGCACCTCACGGATTGCATTGTCCCAGTATATCCGGCTGGGAAAACATGAACTGCAAAAACTGAGAATCGACGCATAAAGGGAGACTGTCCATGAACAACAAGAAACTCACCGTTTCCCATGCCCCGTTCTGGCATGACGGAGACAGTCTGTTTAAAAAAAATCTCAATTTTATCATTGCCCTGTTGCCGGCAGCCATCTTCGGCATCCTGCAATTCGGTGCTCCGGCCTTAGGGGTTCTTGCGCTGTCCGTATCCTGTGCCATGCTCTGGGAAATGATCATCAATGCGGCTTCCAAAAAGCCGTTTACCATCGGTGATCTGGATTCAGCGATGATCGGACTGCTGTTCGGCATGATGCTGCCGGCGGTCATCCCCTGGTGGGTGGTGGTGGTGGGCACGTTTGTGGCGGTGTTCATGGGCAAGATGATTTTCGGCGGAACCGGTGCAAACCCCTTCAATCCCGCACTGCTGGGTATGGCGGTGCTGATGCTGTCCTGGAAAATGTTCTTTGATTTCAACACCGCCTATGTGAATTATGAATTTGATTTCACCGCTCTGGCACCGTTGGTCGCCGTTAAATTTCAAGGGGCGTCCACAGACCTGTTTCCATTGGGCGACCTGTTCATGGGACGGGAAGTGGGTGCCATCGGCGCCACGTTCAGTTTAGGGCTCATCATCGGAGGCATTTATCTGATTTTACGGGGGTATACCCGCTGGGAACTCTCGGTTTCCTTCATTGCCGGTATTCTGGTAACCGCGTTTCTTTTTTATCTCGCCAATCCGGAGAGTTACGCCGGTCCCTGGTTTCATCTGTTTTCCGGATACACGATGCTGGGTGCATTTTTTCTGATCACGGAAAGCTCTTCTTCGCCGGTTCAACGGATACCCATGCTGATCTACGGATTTCTGGCCGGTTTCATGATCATTTTGATGCGCAATATCGGCATGTACGCAGATGGAACGGTTCTGGCCATCCTGCTGATGAACATTGTCAACCCTTTACTGGACAATATCAGACCAACCGCTTTGGGAAAGGATATGAACAATGCGTGAAATGGTTAGCATGATCGTGGTATTGACTGTTCTGACAACCTTATCCGGAGGACTGCTGGCTGCCATCAAATCCGGTACGGAAGTCCGGATTGAAGAACAGGTTTTAAAATTTCAAAAAGCCCCGGCCATTGAAGATATTTTTCCAGACGTTTCCAACAATCCCATCGCGGATCGATTCAACCTCACCGTGGGTGACACGACCCTACAGATTTTCCCCGGTAAATTGCCGGACGGTTCAAAGGCAATCGCTTTTGAAACCAAAGGCAAGGGCGGGTACGGCGGTGATGTCGGGCTCATGGTGGGAATCAACATGGAAAATGACCAGATCGTCGGGGCTCGTGTGACCACCCATGCAGAAACACCGGGACTGGGTGCCCGGGCCAAGGATGATCCGAAATTCGTTTCCCAGTTTTCCGGAAAACCGATCGATGCCAACCTGGCTTTAAAAGCCGACAACGGCACGATTGACGCAATGTCCGGCGCCACCATTACTTCCCGGGCGGTGACCCTGGGCGCGATTCAGGCTCAGAAGCTATACATGCAGCTCAAACCTGAAATTTTAAAACAGCTTCAATAGGTACAGATTAAGGAGATAAAAACAGATGGCACAATCCTTGGCAAAAGAATTTACTAAGGGACTATGGGCTGAAATACCTCCTTTCCGGCTGGTGCTGGGGCTCTGTCCGGTGCTTGCGGTAACCAAATCCGTTGAAAACGGCATTGGTATGGGGATGGCCACCACCTTTGTGCTGGTATTTTCCAACCTTCTGGTATCGATGTTGCGTAATGTGATCCCATCCAAAGTCAGAATCGCCTGCTTTATTGTTATCATTGCCACCTTTGTTACCATCGTGGAACTGGTGATGCAGGCATACACCTATCCCTTGTTTTTAAAGCTGGGAATCTTTATTCCCCTGATCGTGGTCAATTGTATCGTACTGGGCCGGGCCGAGGCCTTTGCCAGCAAAAACAATCCGCCCTTGGCCATCGCTGATGGACTTGGTATCGGTATTGGGTTTACCCTTTCCCTGGCTGCCATCGGTGCAGTCAGAGAGTTCATCGGCGCCGGCACCATTACCATCTGGGGGGGGAATCCTGTCTTTTCCCTGGGAGAGAATTTCCACGCTTTCTCTTTTATGGTGGAAGCGCCCGGGGCATTTGTCGCCCTTGGCCTGATGCTGGCTGGCATGAACCTGATCGGTAAAAAATAAGGAGCGTTGTAATGGAATATTTTGAACTCGCCATCAGCTGCATCTTCATCAACAATATCCTGCTGGCCCAGTTCCTGGGCAACTGCCCGTTCCTGGGAACATCCAAAAAAATGGAAACCGCCATCGGCATGTCCATGGCCGTGGTCTTTGTCATGGTCATGGCCGGGATGATCACCTGGTCTGTGGACATGTTTCTTCTTAAAGCCCTGAATGTGGAATACTTGAGAACGCTGGCCTTTATTCTGGTCATTGCGTCCCTGGTCCAGTTTGTGGAAATGTTTCTTAAAAAAAGTGTCCCGGGACTGTACGCCGGCCTGGGAATCTTCCTGCCGCTGATCACCACCAACTGTGCCGTCATGGGGGCCTGCCTGCTGAACATCAGCAATGAATATGTCTTTACCAAGGCATTGATGTCCTCTTTTGCTTATGCCGTGGGTTTCGGTCTGGCCCTGATTCTGTTTGCCGGAGTCCGGGAGCGCATCAATCTGGGACGGATACCCGGACCACTCCAGGATACCTCCATCGGCCTGATCACCGCCGGCATCATTGCTTTGACATTTACCTCTTTCAGGGGAATGGTTTAAGCATTTAAGGGGGCTGTATCAGGCGGTTCAAAACCGGTATAACAATCCTGCTGGGCGTGTTGATTCCAGCAGGATTGTTTTTTTTGGTCTCAGGCGCATGGATATGGCATACATTGCACACCCCGGTAAAAACCGATGACAAAGAAACCATTTTTGTCATTGAACCGGGGCAGAACCTGAAGCAGATTGCCGAAAATCTTGAATCCCGGAGC
>JBFLKI010000151.1:0-4393 GCA_040883135.1 Desulfotignum sp.
CCGCCACCAACGACGCCATCCGGGGGCAGGGCAGTTATGACGCCGTAATGTCTGGCATTCACCAGGCACGGCAAAAAGGATTCGACTGTGCCATGATTTTTACGGTGTCGGACAGAAACCTGCATGAGCTGGAGAAAATGCCTGATCTGTTGGCATCCCTGGATATCCAGCGGTTTTTTATCCAGGTCATCGGCATGCGGGGAAAATCCGCTGCCGGCGGCACGGACACCCGTCAGGTATCTAAGGCTCTGTGGCTGTCGGTCATTCCCCATGTCGCTGAAACCATTGCGGACACCGGCATCACCGTGACCTATCCTAAAGTGTTTCTGGAACATGGCGAGACATTTTCCTGTGCCGGCATGGTGGCGGACAACTATTTTGTGTTCCCCAACGGCCGGGTCTACCGGTGTCCGCTGTGCGAGGATTATCCATTGCATGCCTATACCATCGAGGACAACACCCTGGTGCCCTCCCCCCCGGTCAATGAAACCCACCTGTTCGACCTGACCATTCCTGAAGGGTGTGTCATGAACAAAATCATTCAGCCGGGTAACCTGGATTATCTGTCCCACGGCACCCCGGCGCACAGAATCGCCTGCTGCATGCTCAAGCAGGAAATCAGCCGGACCGTTTAGTTTTTTTTGACTTTTTGCGTGCTTTTTTGTGTTGCCCGGCTTCATGGGTCAGAATCATCTGCCTGAGGCCCTCTGTATCTTTGGGGTCCAGGAGAATCTGGGCATACGCCTGGGGGGTCACCGGCTGAATGAGAATTTCCTCATTGATCAATGCCTGGATCTGATTCAGCAATGGTTTTTCCTTTGGGCTGCAGAAAGAAAACGCCTGGCCTTTGCGGGTGCCACGGCCGGTGCGGCCCACCCGGTGCACGTAGTTTTCCGGATCGTCCGGCAGATCGTAATTGATCACATAATCCAGGTTGGGAATATCGATGCCCCGGGCCGACACATCCGTGGCGATGAGGATGTGTTCTTCTCCGGCCTTGAACCGGGCCAGCACATGGGTGCGTTCGGCCTGATCCTTGTCCCCGTGGAGGGTCGCTGAAGCGATATTTTCCCTTCTCAGGGCCTTTGCCACCCGTTCCGCCCTGACTTTGGTTCTGACAAACACCAGGATGCGCTCGTTTTCATGATCCCGGATAAACCGACGCAGAAAAAACCGCTTGTCATCCATCTCCATTTCCATCACCCAGTGGGACACATTTCTGGAAACCGGGTTGTCCGGTGCGATCTGAATCCGGATGGCGGATGTTTTTACCTGGGAAAATGCCAGTTTCTTGATTTCTTTGTCAATGGTGGCGGAAAAAAACAGGGTCTGGTGTTTCCGGGGCAGTTTTTTTTTGATGGCCTGGATATCTTCCAGAAATCCACTGGCCAGCATCCGGTCCGCTTCATCGAGCACCAGGGTGTTCACCCGGGACAAGGTGATGGCCCCCTGGCTGATGAGATCGAACATCCGTCCTGGCGTGGCCACCAGCACATCGATACCGTCCTTCAACCGGGCGATCTGCCGGTCCTGCTCCACACCGCCGTAAACCGCAAACGGGTTGACCCGGGTATGCCGGGATAAAGCATTGAACACCGCCCCGATCTGTCCGGCCAGCTCCCGGGTCGGCACCATCACGACACACTGGATCCCGGTGGGAGAGCCGGGACGTTTGGATTTGTGAATCCGGTCGATGACCGGAACGGCAAACGCCGCGGTTTTTCCCGTGCCGGTCTGGGCGACGGCCAACACGTCTTCTCCCTTGAGAATGGAAGGGATGGCCTTGAACTGGATATCGGTGGGCCGTTTGAATCCAGCGGCGGCCAAGTTTTTTTTAATTGCCCCTGCAATGGCGTAGTCGTCAAATTTCATAGGGCTGTTCAAACATCCTTAAAAAAATTATCGCTTAAGGTCTATACATACAGGGATCCCGCCTGAAAGGCAATACAAGGAAGCAGCGATTCATGCCTGACTGTATTTCAACGCCAGCCGCCGCACAGCGGCTTGGCGTACCCCGTACCTGATTTTTATCCTTGACACAAAAAAAACAACCCCGTAAAGTAATTATTTGTTTCAGGTGCTGCGCACGCAGTTAAAAGGGAATCCTGTGAGAATCAGGAACGGTCCCGCCGCTGTAGCCGGGGATGAACGCCACACAACCACTGACGAGACATACAACGGGAAGGGTGGCGTGTAAATGGATCCGGAAGTCAGAAAACCTGCCTGAACAGTTGATCGTTTGCTTGCGAGGACTTGGGTAGATCAACGTGATGAGGATAAAAACGGATCCCATATCAGTATATACTGGTATGGGTTTTTTTAATTCCATGACAACAGGATGTCTCATGTTCTCCAGTATATCGGTTGCCATACCCAGAGGGAAAACAGGATATCTGGTGGTCCTGTTTTCCCTCATCCTTATGGGATCTGTTCTGGTGTTTTTTCCATGGGGCATATGAATATTTCCATTGCGGATATCGCAGGCACCGCTTTAGGGCTGCCTTTTTCTGCCGGTGCCGCATTTGGGGCCACCATCGTTTTTCTGCTGAACCTGGCCCGACCGCTGATCCCCGGTCAGTGGACAGACGATTCCCCATCTGGGTGCCCCTGGGTGTTCAGCGACTGGCGGGGCGCATCTGTTTCACGTGAAACGCTGGTGCGGCGACTCCGAGCCCGGGTTCAGGCGCTGAACCCGGGCCACCGAAAAACCGCACCGACTGTGGCCGGGGGTCCCGAGTCATGCGGGAAAATCAACCCATTGTGTTTTTCCGGCGGGATCATCTGCATACGGCTGACATCGGCAGACAGACGGTATTGTTTGTCGGGTCCAGTTCAACGGCCGGATACATGGATTTCATTTTCACACCCAGGGGATATCCAAAAAAAATACGCGGTCACATCAGATTCAACAGCAATACAGGCCGTGATCAAAGATCAGGAGGGATGATGAAAGGATACATACAGGTGTATACGGGAAACGGAAAAGGGAAAACCACGGCTGCGTTGGGACTGGCACTCCGCGCTGCCGGAGCCGGGCTTCGGGTGTTTGTGGGACAGTTTCTCAAACAGGGGGATTATTCGGAGATTAAAAGCCTGTCCCGGTTTGAAAATATCACGGTGGAACAGTTCGGCATGGGCAAATTTGTCAGAGGCCAGCCGTCGGAACAGGAAAAAGCCGCTGCCAGAAAAGGATATGCGCGGTTATGCAACATACTGAGCGATAACACACATGACCTGGTGATCGTGGATGAAGGCAATGTGGCGGTCACCTGCCGCCTGATCTCTGAAGCGGAACTGCTGGCCCTGATGGATAAAAAACCGGATCACGTGGAACTGGTGATCACCGGCAGGGGGGCCTCCCCGGCTGTGATGGCCCGTGCGGACCTCGTCACGGAGATGACGGAGATCAAACATTATTTTCATCAGGGTGTCACGGCCCGCAAAGGCATTGAAAAATGAACAGACCGCATATCGCCGTTCTGGGCACCGGCTCGGATGTGGGAAAAAGCATCATCACCGCAGGCCTCTGCCGGTATCTGAAAGATAGCGGTCAGCGGGTGGCCCCGTTCAAGGCCCAGAACATGTCCAACAATTCAGGCATCACGCCGGAAGGCCTGGAGATCGGCCGGGCACAGATCGTTCAGGCGGAAGCGGCCCGCATCGCCCCCCATGTACACATGAATCCCATTCTGTTGAAACCGTTTGGCGACAAGCAGTCCCAGGTCGTTCTGAACGGCCGGGTTCACGGCAATCACACCGCCATGGATTATCATTCCCGCAAGACGTTTTATTTTAAAAAGGCGTGTGAGGCGTTTGACGCTTTGGCGGCTGAATATGACCGCATCATCTTAGAAGGCGCCGGATCATGTGCGGAAGTGAACCTGATGGACACGGACATTGTCAATTTCCCCATGGCAGAGTATGGCGATGCCGATGTCATACTGACGGCCGACATTCACCGGGGCGGGGTGTTCGCCCAGGTGGTCGGCACACTGGCCTGTCTGCCTGCCCGGTTTCGTGACAGGATCAAAGGGATCATCATCAACCGGTTTAGAGGGGATATCGACCTTTTCAAAGAAGGGGTGACCTGGATTGAACAAAACACCGGAAAACCGGTTTTGGGCGTACTGCCCTGGTATTCCCATTTCAGAATTGATGCCGAAGATTCGGTCGAGATCGAAAAAACATATGGTTTCATAGAGTTAAAAAAAGATCTCCCCGCCATTGCCATTCTGAGACTGCCCCACATTGCCAATTTCACCGATTTTCATGCCCTGACCCGACTCGATGGGCTCCAGACGGTGTTCATTGCGTCACCGGAACATCTGAGCCGATTCACCGCCATTATCATACCCGGTTCCAAAAACACCCGAAAAGATCTGGCCTGGGTGAG
>JBFLKI010000152.1:0-15140 GCA_040883135.1 Desulfotignum sp.
CCAAACGCTCCGAGGAATCCTTCAAGGCGTTTGTCACCCCGGGCATGCTGTTTGAAGCGTTCAACTTTGATTATTTCGGTCCCATCAACGGCCATAACCTGAATCATCTTATCGATATTCTGGACAATATCAAGAATGCGGCGGACTCTCCGGTTCTGCTCCATGTCACCACGGTCAAGGGCAAAGGATATGAACCTGCGGAAAAAAACCCGGTGTATTTTCACGGAGTGGGGTCTTTTGCCGTGGATACCGGTAAGGCCAACGGATCTGCCGGAAAAGTGCCTACCTATACCCAGGTGTTCGGAGACCAGATGGTGAAACTGGCACACAACCATTCCGAACTGGTGGCAGTAACCGCTGCCATGCCTGAAGGCACGGGTTTGATGGATTTCTGTGAACAGTTTCCGGACCGGTTTTTCGATGTGGGCATTGCCGAGCAGCATGCCGTGACATTTTCGGCGGGATTGGCAAGCAAAGGAATCCGGCCGGTGGTCACCATCTATTCCACGTTTCTTCAGCGGGCCTATGACCAGATTCTGCATGACGTTTGCATTGATGCCCATTCAGTAGTGTTCGCCCTGGACCGGGGAGGCATTGTGGGAGAAGACGGGCCTACCCATCACGGTCTGTTTGATTTTGCCTATCTGCGGTCCATGCCGAATATGACGGTGATGGCTCCCATGGATGAGAACGAGCTGGCCCGGATGCTGACAACCGCTGTCGGGCATGACGGTCCCATTGCCCTGCGATACCCCCGGGGAAGGGCCACAGGGACTCCGGTGACAGACCCAGCCCCGCCCCTGGAGATCGGAAAGGCCAAAGTGTTGTGCGACGGCAAAGACCTGATGATCATTGCCATCGGCACCGGGGTCCAGCAGGCATTGAAGGCCAGGGATATCCTGGCCTCTGAAGGCATTTTTGCCACCGTGATCAACGCCCGGTTTGTCAAGCCGCTGGACAAGGCGCTGCTGCTGGCCAAAGCAGCGGAGTTCAAACGGATCATTACGGTGGAAGAGCATGTCCTGGCCGGGGGATTCGGGTCTGCGGTGCTCGAGCTGTTCATGGATCATGGGATGACCGATCTGCGTGTCAAACGCATCGGTATTGAGGATTGCTTTGTGGAGCACGGTCCCCAGGATCTCTTGAGAAACACGTACCGGATCGATGCGGATGCCGTGGTTGCGGCCGCCCGTGAACTGCATGGCAACCGATAGAAACCTTACCCGGTGCCGGCTGGATCAGCTGTTGGTGGACAATGGTCTGTTCAGCTCCAGAACCCGGGCCAGGGCCGTGATCATGGCCGGAAAGGTTCTGGTGAATGATCAGCCCTGCGACAAACCCGGGTCCCGGGTGGACCCCGGGGCTGAGATTCGCATGAAAACACCGGATCATCCCTATGTCAGCCGGGGCGGGCTCAAACTGGAAAAAGCGTTGACCACATTTCCGGTGGATGTGGCTGACAGAATATGCCTGGATATCGGGGCTTCCACCGGCGGGTTTACAGACTGTCTGCTCCGGTTCAAGGCCGGACACGTCTACGCCGTGGATGTGGGATATGGACAGCTGGCCTGGTCTCTGCGCAACGATCCCCGGGTGACAGTCATTGAACGCACCAATATCCGGCATATGGCCTGGGAAACCATCGGCCGGCAGGTGGATCTGGTGGTGGCGGATACCTCGTTCATCTCTTTGAAGACGGTGATACCGGCGGCGGAAAAATTCATGGGGGAGAATACCCGGGTGATCGCCCTGATCAAACCCCAGTTTGAAGCAGGAAAAAAACATATCGGCAAGGGAGGTGTTGTCAAGGATCCGAAAATCAGGGAACAGGTGGTGTCCGATATCACGCAGTTCTTTTCAGACCGGGGTTATTCGGTGCAGGGTGTGGTCCCCTCCCCTGTCCCCGGCCCGAAAGGAAATACGGAATACCTGATTTTTTTGATTTTCCGTCCGTGTTGAAAAAAACACTGTCATTTTTATTTAAATTCTATTATTTAAATAAGACTTTTTTATTAATCGTGTAAAGGAGCAGTAATGAGCGAAGATATCAAAACCATGAGAAATGTGGCCTTTGCAGGCCATGGAGGTGCGGGCAAGACAACTCTTGCTGAGGCCATGCTTTTCAAGCTGGGCATGATCAGCCGGCTGGGAAAGGTGGAAGAGGGCAATACGGTCATGGATTTCCAGCCGGAAGAGATCAAGAAACAGCAGAGTATCAACACCTCATTCATCAAGTATACCCATAACAAACATACGGTTACACTGATGGATACACCTGGTGATCAGAACTTTTTCTCAGCGGCCAAGACCTGTTTTCCGGTGTCGGATGCCATGATCTTTGTCATTGACGGTGTGGGCGGACCTTCCGCCATGACTGAAGAGGCGGCTGCCTCTGCTCTTGAATACAACCTGCCCGGCCTGGTCATTGTCAATAAACTGGACCGGGAACGGTCTGATTTTACCACCTGCCTGGAAGCCTGCAATGTTTCTTTGAAAAAGAAAATCATCCCTATCTGTTATCCCATCGGCTCGGAAGCCGGATTCAAGGGACTGGTGAACATCGTCACCAGCAAGGCGTTTGAATACGATGAAAACGGCAAAGCCGTTCAGACGGATATTCCTGCGGATATGGCCGATGACATGGCCGCCGCCAAGGAAGAATTCATAGAAAACATTGCGGAACTCAACGATGATCTGCTGGAGAAATATCTGGAAGGCGAAGAACTGTCTGAAGAGGAGATTAAAGCCGCGTTTCGAAAAGGGATTTCAGAAGCTCAGTTTTACCCGGCCATTTGTACGTCTGCCGTAAAGATGATCGGTATTGACATGATACTGGATTTTATCAATACCTATATGCCTTCTCCGCTTGACAGAGGCGACTGGATCGCCAAAGACAGCGACGGCCTGGATGTGGTGGTATCACCGGATCCGGATGCTGAATTCTGCGGATTTGTCTTCAATACCATTGTGGATCCCTATGCCGGACGACTGTCCCTGTTCCGGGTGATATCCGGAACGCTGGGCAAGGAAGGCAATTTTCTCAACGTCACCAAGGATACCAAGGAGCGGTATTCCCAGCTGCTGGAAATCGCGGGCAAAGAGCAGAAAACCATCACATCGGCGGTTCCCGGGTCTATTGTGGCGGTGGCCAAACTCAAATCCACCCTGACCGGGGACACCCTGACCGGGGGCAGCCGGATTCAGATTCCGGCACCGGCCCCCATGCCGCCGGTCATCTCCTTTGCCATCTCTCCCAAATCCAAGAACGACGAAGACAAAATCCACGAAGCCCTGCGCAAGCTTCTTCAGGAGGATACCGGTCTGGAACTGAGGCGGGAAGAGGAAACCCGGCAGACCATCCTGTCCGGTCGGGGCCTGGTGCATATCGAAGTCACCGCAGACAAAATTCAGCGCAAATTCAATGTGGCCATGGAGATCAATACCCCCAAGGTGGCGTATCGGGAAACCTTCAAGAAAAAGGTGCGTGTCCAAGGGAAACATAAGAAACAATCCGGTGGCCACGGCCAGTACGGAGACTGCTGGATTGTTCTGGAACCGCTGCCCAGAGGAACCGGGTTCGAGTTTGTGGACAAGATCGTGGGTGGCGTGATCCCGAAAAATTATATTCCCGCGGTGGAGGCGGGTATTCGGGAAAGCTCCCAGTATGGCATTCTGGCCGGATTTCCCTGTGTGGACTTCCGTACCACCCTGGATTTCGGGTCTTACCATTCTGTGGACTCCTCGGAAATGGCCTTTAAAACCGCTGGTTCCATCGCGTTCAAGGCTGCGGCCAAGGATGCCGGCCCGGTCCTGCTCGAACCGATCATGAGGGTGTCGGTGAAGGTGCCGGACGTCAACACCGGGGATATTATGGGAGACCTCAATTCCCGCCGGGGCCGTGTCCTGGGCATGGATACCGAGGACGACAAACAGATCATCAACGCCTTGGTCCCCATGTCGGAAATGCTCAGATATGCCCCGGACTTGAGCTCCATGACCGGAGGCCGGGGGACATTCACCATGGAATTCGCCCAGTATGACGAAGTGCCGCCGGACCTGGCAAAGAAAATTATTGACCAGGTCAATGCGGAAAAAGAGAACGCTTAAACGTTAGGCGTCACTGTGTCATTTGCCCCAAAAAACCGGGGTAGAATTTTTCGGGGGATGATCCGGTTCCAGGGTCATCCCCCGATATTATTTGAACCTATCACAGTAGATCCTTGTTCAAACGACAATGTGACACAGCTGCCCGGTCCAGCAGAAGTCCCAGTTCTCCTTTTGACTCTGGAAAAAATCCCAGGGTTTTTTCCCAGACCTCCCGGTCTTCCATACAGAAATACACCCGCACGTTCGGGGCATATGCCTGAATCAGGGTCACCAGTTTTTGATACAGTTGTATGCGCAATGGTTTGAAATAGCGCATTTTGTTGTCCAGTCCCAGAATAAATTCCCCGTAGCAGATCGTGGAGGATGGAAACCGTTTCTCAATGATGGGCTTGAGAGCCGGCATGAACCGGAAACTGCCCAGGCTGATCCACACGATGCTCTCAGGCCGGACATGGGAAAAAATATCATGGACCACCCGGGCATAATCAGCTTCACACCCGTCATACAACACCAGTGGATCAAAATGAAACGCCAGCGGGTATCCCTTAGCTTCACAACGCATAGCTGCTTTGAGCCGGGTTTCAAGCCGGGCCGTCCCCTTTTCTTCAGACCGGATGATTTCCGGCGTGTTGACCGACCAGGCCAGCACGGTTTTCCGGTTATGATCCAGATCTAAAAGAGAGTCAACATTCACGGTTTTGGTTTTGAGTTCCAGCAGGCTGTTGGATTGTTTTGCAAAGAGGTTCACCAGAAACCGCGGGCCGGATGTGAACCGTTCCCAGATCAGTGAATCCGTGTATTCTCCGGTACCGATGCGAAAAATCCGGTTCTGTGAAAACAGGTGCGTCAGCTGCTGTTTTATCCGGTCGAGTCCAGAGAAATACTGGAGTACCGGGGGGTGAAAATAGGCCTGGAGAATACAGTAGGCACAGTCCATGGTGCAGAAGGTGCCTGTGTGCAGAATCGTGTAATCACAGCAGGTATAATGACTGGTGCCGGGACACGGCCGTACCACGGCCCCTTTGTTTCTGGTGATGTATAACAGGGATTTGGCGGCGCCGATCGGATCATCTGCATGGTTGATCCGGTCATATACCATACAGGGATCTGCCACGGTTTCCGGTTCTATGGAGAGCCGGGAAAGGATTTCATCGATCTCCTCTGAAACGTCCAGAGATGAATCCATGACCACCTGTTTGATTGTCATCGCTCAAGAATCCCCTTCAGATCGGGTTCGTTTGCCATGGATGCCAAGACCTGTACCTGGCTTCTGAATTCATCCAGAGAAGTGAATTCAAAGGACACACCATATACGGTGGATTCAAAATTTTCCGGCAGACGGAAGCGGATCGATTTTCCGGATAAAAGCCGGCCGAGACGGGACTTGATTGTCTGCCGGGTCTGTTCCAGGTTCGGGAACCGCCGCCGGGACAGATAGTGGCGCACCTGATCCCCTTTTTGTCCCGGGTCTCCGGTGTCCCGGTTCAGAAAAGCCTGTAGCCCGGTTTCATCAAACAAGGTATTTGCGGAGATCCGCTCGTTTTTACACACTTCGGTTAAACAGGTGATGATGTCCAGCTGCTTGCCGGAAGATGCCTTTATCCGGGAAAAAATATGGATGAGCACATCAATGGTATCTCTGTCATAGACGGTCAGTCGTCTGGCCGGTTTCAAAGCCAGGTTTCCATTTTCAAGCAGAATCATGGCGTCAGGCGGCAGGGCGGACACCGCCAGAAGCGCTGCAATGAATCCCTGGTTTAATTGTCTGTTGAAGATACTCAACGATTGACGGGCCATCTGTGCCGGATCCATGAAGCGGTTCAGCAGCTTGACAGCCCTGACCTGTTCCGCCGGACTCAGTTCCCGGGCAAAGGCATTGTCCGCCACCGCCTGCATGGCACACGCCATTTCCGATTCAGAGGGCATGATCCGGCAGTCGATTTTTTCTGTTTCTGAAAGCGTTTGAACCGCCTGAATCCGCCGGAATCCGGATACCGGAACAAAGCCGCTGTCAGTCTGCCAGACCGTGGGTGGACAGATCAACCCCATCTTCTGAATGGAGCGGGTCAATGGGAAGAGATCCGCCTCTCCGACCGTAATCTGAAACCGGGTGTCATCCAGACGAATGTCAGTCAAAGCGATTGACCGGACCGGGTTAAAGCGGGTCACCGGTCAGTCTCGTGTAAATCTCTTTATAGGTTTTGGCTGTGTTTTCAATCACATCTTTGGGCAGTTTCGGCCCTGGTGCGGTTTTGTCCCATCCGGAATTGACCAGCCAGTCCCGGACGGTCTGTTTGTCAAAACTTTTCTGGCTTCGGCCGGGCGCATAATCGTCTAAAGGCCAAAACCGGGAGGAATCTGGGGTGAGCACCTCATCGATGAGAATGATCTCACCATTCAGCACACCGAATTCAAACTTGGTGTCAGCAATGATGATCCCTTTTTCCAGGGCCATGGCCGCACCTTTGTTGTAAATTTCCATGCTCAGCTCCCGAATTTTTTCAGCGGTTTCCTTTCCGAGAATATCCACGGTCTGTTCAAAGGAAATATTGATATCATGATCCCCGACCTCCGCCTTGGTGGACGGGGTATACAACGGGGTCGCCAGCTTGTCGGATTCCTGGAGCCCTTCAGGCAGCTGAATTCCGCAGACATGTCCGGTGGTCTGATATCCGTGCCAACCCGATCCGGTAATATATCCTCTCACAATGCATTCCACCGGCAGCGGGTCCGCCTTTTTCACCAGCATGCTGCGTTTTTTCAGGGCGTCTTTATGAGAGTGACAGGGTTCGGGATAGGCTGTGACATCGGTGGTCACCAGATGGTTGCCCACGATATCCGCCATTTTTTCATACCAGAAAACACTGATCTGGTTCAGCACCTTGCCCTTGTCCGGGATGGGATCCGGCAGTACCACGTCGAAGGCGGACAGCCGGTCCGTTGTCACCATCAGCAGCGTGTCTCCAAAATCAAAAATATCTCTGACCTTACCCTGGCGTTTCAATGGCAGGTCTTTGAACTGTGTTTCAGGGATAGCTGTCATATCATATCTCCTTGTTTTTATAGATCATAAATTAAATACATGGTGAACGTGATTACATATCACGGATTGGTTTTTTTTTCCATAACATGAAACCGAAATTTGTTTACCGTCCGGAGGAGCGCTTGACGAAAGTCAATGATCATATTATTGTAACCTCACTTGGTTTTTGAGGACAGAAAACGCAAAAGGATTTTTATGAGAATATATGGGGTGATCTTGTCTGCCTGCCTGGCAATGGCGTTATGTCCGGGTGTGTCAGCCAAGGAAACGGCGCACTACAGTTTAAAGCAGTTGTGCCGGGCCGCCAATGACAATGCGGAAACAATCAGAATCGCTGCACAGGATGTCGTCATTGCCCGAATGGATGAGCAGCGGGCCAGGTCGGTATTGATTCCCCGGGCCACCACGTTCGGCAGTTATACCAGGTACAAGGATACGGATATTTTTTCCCCGAATACGGCGTCGGCAGGTATCCGGCTGAATCAGTCCTTCACCCTGAACGGCAGGGAACTGATTGCCTATGATGTGGCCAAAAAAGGGATCGAAACCAATGTCTTTACCCTGGAAGCCCTTCGCTCCGCGTATCTGCTCGAAGTGACGCAGGCATATTTTGAAGCCCTGAAAGCCAAGCGAATGCTGGAAATCAGCCAGGCCGATGTGGAACGGCTGGAGACCCATAAACAGGCTGTGGAGGAAAAACTGCGAGTGGGCAGTGTGACGAGAACCGATCTGTTCCGGGCGGAAGCGGAATTGTCCCGGGCCAGAACAGACCGGGAGCTGGCGCAGAGCCGTGTCATTCAAACCCGGGCCGATATTGTCCGTATCACCGGCATTGATGATGCATTTTCCATATCCGAGACCGATCTTCAACCCATGAAAAACATGGATCCGTCCCTTGAGCAGATTCAGACACAGGCCCTGAAAAACCGCTTTGAAATCAAAGCCGCACAAAAGAATCTGGAAATTGCCCATCAGACCATCCGCTATGAAAAAGGGGAATACTGGCCTCAACTGAGCCTGGAAACCGGATACCGGAAATCCGATGTATCCTATGGCAGTTCGGTGATAAGCATGGATCCCGGTTCCAATAACGAAGAAGCCTATGCCATGGCGGAACTCCAGTTTACTCTGTATGACGGAGGGTTGCGTTCCGCTCAGATCCAACAGGCTGAAGCCAGAAAAAACCAGGCACATGAATCGCTGAATCAGGCCCGGAACGATATTATACTGGAATCCAAAATTGCAATTTCTGAGTATGAAACCGCCAGAAAAGCACTGATCAACTTGGCGGATGAATTGAAATCCGCACAAGAAAATTACCATGCCGTTCAGATGCAGTATCAGTATGGTCTGGCAGATATCGTTGACATGATGGATGCAAACACCCTGCTGGTCCAATCTGAACGTCGGATTTCAAATGCCCGGTACGCCCTTTTTCAGACAATTTTCAAGTTAGTGTATACCCAGGGAGAATTACCGGCCTGTGTGCTTGAATGAAACATATTAAATGTATCAATAGTGAAGTGTAAAGGAGTGTTATCTATGTATGAAATTATCGCCAACCCTGAAGACTATCAGATCGACCATTTGATCAACGGCACGGATAATGCCAATATCGAACTGACCCGGGATGAACGCAACAAGTGGGCCGGTGAGATCGTCAATTTCAGTGAGAAATTAACGGAGTTTGCAAAGAAATCCGAAGAACTGGCCAAACTGCTGAAATCCAATGAGAAAATATCCGCTACCCAGGCGTCGTTGAAAACCCTGAAAATTCAATTATTTGCCATCAATGATGCCCTGAACTCCGCCCTGACCATTGCGGACCGGCTGGAGTCGGACATTGTTCACAAGTAGGTGGTATCATTCTATGGTTTTCTGACGCAGCACATGGTCGGTGAGTACCAGCGCCAGCATGGATTCACAGACCATGTTGATCCGGGGAATGGCACAGATGTCATGACGGCCCCGGGTGGAAATGACCGCAGGCCGGCCATCCATGTCCAGGGTTTTCTGATCCAGACGGATAGAGGGGATCGGCTTGACATGGATCCGGACAATGACGGGTTCTCCGGTCGAAATCCCCGCCAGAATACCGCCGCTGTGATTGGAGAGAAATCCTTTGTCATCCATGGGGTCATTGTTTTCAGACCCTTTCATGCCAGCAGCATGGACACCTGAACCGATTTCCACCGCCTTGACTGCACCGATGCTCATCATGGCTTTGGCAATGTCTGCATCCAGTTTGTCAAAGACCGGATCACCGATACCGGCCGGCACATGTCGGGCCTGGATTTCCACCACGCCGCCTAAAGAGTCTCCCTGTGCTTTGACCGTGTCAATGCGGTCGGACATGGCCCGGGCGGCAGCCATGTCCGGACACCGAAGTTCATTTTTTTCGACGGCCAGGGCATCAAACTGCTGTATTGTGATTCCGCCGATGGCCATGGTAAAGCTGTTGATGGTCACGCCATGTCGATCGAGAACCATCTGTGCCACAGCGCCGGCCGCCACCCGGGCCGCGGTTTCACGGGCCGATGCCCTGCCCCCGCCCCGGAAATCGCGAATTCCGTATTTTTTCTGATAGGTGAAATCCCCGTGGCCGGGCCGGTACAGATGGGAAATGTCCGAATATGCGCCGGAGCGGGCATCTTTGTTCCGGATCAGGATGGTCAGGGGTGTTCCTGTGGTTCTGTCCTGGAACACGCCGGACAGAATTACCGGGGTGTCCGGTTCGTTCCGCCGGGTTCCGCCGACGCCCTGTCCGGGCCTGCGTCTGTCCAGCGCTTTCTGAATTACGGATTCATCCAGGGGCAGGCCCGGCGGACATCCCTGGATCACCACGCCGATGCCCGGGCCGTGGGACTCACCAAATGTCGTGATGTGAAATACCTTGCCAAAACTAGATCCGGACATGATCAAGTCTCCTTTTGATGATTGCGGCAATTTCCCGGGGACTGTGGCCGGCGGTGGTGTCCATGGTCATGTCGGCCAGCGATGCATATAAAGGGATTCGCTTTGCCAAAATCTGCGTTGTTTCGTCCTCCAGTGACCGGGCAGTGAACCGGGGTCGTTGTGAAAGGGTGTGCGGGTCTGCTTCCAGACGCTGGACAATGGTGGTTGTATCCGCTGTCAGCCAGACCACAAACCCGTTTTTTTTCATCAATATCCGGTTTTCCGGTGCCAGAACCATGCCGCCGCCCGTGGCAATAACCTGATGGTTCAGACAAAGCAGGTGTTTCAGAATCCGGGTTTCTGTCTGCCTGAAAAACGACCACCCTTTGTCTGTGATCAGCGTATCGATATCCGTACCGCAGTCGATTTCGATTCGCTGATCCGTATCCACAAAGTCATTTCCCGTGAGGTCTGCCAGGTGACGACCCACCCGGGTTTTTCCACAGCAGCGGTATCCAATGAGTATCAAATTACAGGGCATCATACACATCCCAGAATCCGGGAAAGGATTTTCCCACACAAGCCGGGTTTTCAATTTGTATGCCCGGCACTCTGAGACCGGCCACGGCAAATGCCATGGCAATCCGGTGATCGTTAAACGTGTGGATAAGAGCCCCTGCCGGGGTGCCGCCAGTGACGCTAAGCCAGTCATCCCCCTGTTCGGTGTGGATACCCATTTTTTCCAGCTGGGAGGTCACGGCATCAATCCGGTCGCATTCTTTTTCCCGCAAATGCCGGATATTGCGTATCCGGGTGGTGCCTTTGGCAAAGGCCGCCACGACGGCAATGGCCGGTACGGCATCCGGGGTGTCGGACATGTCCACATCCACGGCATGCAGATCACGGCCCTGGACTGCCACGGCCCCATTTTCGAAAAACAGGTCACATCCCATTTTTTCCAGAATTCGGATCTGATTGAAATCCCCCTGAAGCGAGTCGGCCTGAATATGGGCCACACCGATCCTCTGTCCGGTGATGGCCCCGGCGGCCCAGAAATACCCGGCATTGGACAGGTCCGGTTCCACCACATGATCGCCGGGTACGTAGGGCTGCCCGCCGGGAACCCGATAAGTGGTGTCATCAACCTGCCAGGCGGTCACCTGGAACTGTTTCATCACATCCAGGGTGAGATCGATATACGGCGAGGAGACCGGAGGACCGGTCAGTTCAATGGTCAGGCCGTGGGTCATGAACGGTCCGATCATTAACAGCGCCGACAGATATTGACTGCTTTTTGAGCAATCCAGACGTGTCTTTCCGCCCCGGCGGTGTTTCCCCTGGATAGTGACCGGCGGAAACCCTTGTGTCGTGCGGGAAAAAGCGGTGATCCCTATGGGCGTCAACGCGTCCAGAAGTTCTTTCATGGGCCTTGCACACATGCGGGCATCACCAGTCAGCGTATATGGGGTGGTGCCCAGTCCGGCAATCCCGGCCAGAAGCCGCATGGAAGTGCCGGAATTGCTTAGGTGAATGGGATCGTAAAACGGTTTTGGATGCCCGTTGAATCCAGTGACCGTAACGGTAATGTCAGGGGTTTTGTCGATGTTCGCGCCCATATATGACAGTGCGTGCATTGTCAATCCCACATCCTGGGAATCCAGCAGGTTCCGGATATTGGAAGTTCCGCTGCACAGGGCCGCGCAGATGAGCACCCGGTGGGATATGCTTTTGGATCCAGGTACGGTCACGGTTCGGGATGAAAGACATTTCGGGTACAAATGTTTCATTAAAGGTCCTGTTTGTAATTTTATATTATAAGTCTTGACGATCCGAACGGGTGAAAACCGCCTGTCGCATTTTTTCCGTGTCCGGAAAGATACCCGTCCACAGTTCAAACTGGGCCGCTGCCTGGGCAATGAACATGGTCAGCCCGTCCACCACCCGGCATCCTTTTTGTCTGGCTGTATCCAACAATTTGGTCTCCAGTGGCGTGTACACCACATCCATCACCAGGGTAGCCGGAGTCAGACAGTCTGCCGGGCAGGACAGTACGTTCTCCCGGGGGGTCATCCCCAGGGAGGTGGTGTTGATGACAATGTCCGGGCGAAGATGTTTGATTCGGTCCACGGGGACAAAATCAGCGTCATAAGCCGCTGCCAGGGTCCTGCCCTTGTCCTGGGATCGGTTGGTGATTATCAGATGTCCATGGAGTGAATGGATACCGAAAGCCACAGCCCGGGCCGCCCCCCCTGCCCCGATGACCAGTACGGTTTTCCCGGTGATGCCGGAATCCTTTAACGGAGCGATGGCTGCCCGGCTGTCGGTATTGTATCCATAGAGCCTGCCATCCCGGTTGACCACGGTATTCACCGCGCCAATGGCCGATGCCTGGTCATCGATCTGATCCAGAAAAGGGATCACTGTCTGTTTGAAGGGGATGGTGACGGAAACCCCGCAAATATTGAATTGCCGGACCGCATCCATGGCCTGTTGGATATCGGTGGGGGCAAAGGCCAGGTACACTGCGTCGATGTGCTGGTCGGCAAACGCCTGGTTGTGAACCAGTGGACTTCTGGAATGAGCTACTGGATTGCCAAGCACACAGAACAGCCGGGTGGATGCAGTGACGGCTCTCATGTTCAGGCCTCTTTTTTGACGATAAAAGACTGAATCCGATTGCCGTCCATGTCTTTGACCGTTGCCGTCCACCGGTCGATGATCACGGATTCGCCGGGCTGGGGAATCCGGTCGATCTGTTCGAGAAAAAATCCTGAAAAGGTGTCATAACTGACCGATTCCGGGATATTGATGTCGATCTCCTTGTTCAGGTCTTCCACATTGATACGTCCGGCCACCAGCCATTTGTTGTCTTTGAGACGGACAATATCCGGTACCATCCGGTCGGTTTCATCGATGATCTCCCCGAAAATTTCCTCGACCACGTCTTCTAGCGTCACCAGACCGGCCACACCCCCGTGCTCGTCTACCACAATGGCCATATGACTTTTTTTGGCCTTAAACTCCTGGAGCAGTGAATCCAGTTTTTTGGATTCAGGAATGAAATAAGGTTTTTTCATAATGGCCTTGATATCCAAAGAGGAGATCTGTTCATCTGACACGGTGAGTTTCTGGTAGCTGGCAAACAGATCCTTGATATGCAGCACACCGATCACATTGTCGATGCTGTCTTCGATTACCGGAATCCGGGAATATCCGGTCGACAGAATAGCGGGTATGTCCAGTTTTTCCACGGCATCCACCACAAACATGTCCGCTCTGGGCGTCATGATCTCACAGCAGGACGTATCATCGAATTCAAAAATATTGGTGATATATTCTTTTTCCGCTTCCTTGATCTCTCCTTCTTCTTCCACCACTTCCACCATGGTCATGAGTTCATCTTCGGTCACCGCGTGATAGGATGAATTGGTCGAACCGTAAAGCCGGGGGATGAAATTGAGGAGCAACACCAGGGGCCAGAAGAGTCTCGACAGCCAGTACAGCGGAAAAATCACCACCCGGGCCACCATTACATTATGCTGAGTGGCAAAGGATTTGGGGAAAATTTCTCCGAACACCAGAATCAACAGTGTCATCACGCCGGTGGCAATGCCCACGGCATTGGATTTAAAATACGTGATGGCGATGGATGTGGCCAGCGCCGATCCGCCGATGTTCACAAGATTGTTGCCGATAAGAATCGTGGTGAGCAGGGTGTGGGGGTCCTGTTTCATTTTCACGATCAACTGACCGGTCCTGGAACCGTCTTTGGCAATATGGAGGGCTTTGATTTTTGAAATGGAAAACAGCGCGGTTTCGGATGATGAAAAAAAACCGGACAACACCAGGCAGATAACCAGCAATACTATGTTGAATGTCATCAAGTTGGATTTTTTCCTTCAAAACAAAATTGATTTTAAACTTACTTTAGTAAGGTTTGACAGGGTTTGTCAAACAGGCATTACGTCTTTTCAGGGTTTTTGTTCCGGTGCCTGAGTGCCAGAGCGATTTTTGCCGCCCTGGCAGCTGCCCCCGGTTCTCCCAGCAACCGCCGGACCGGAATCAGTTTCTGCCGGTAATCATCCAGCTGAGCCAGCATCCGGGAGGCAGCGGCACTGATGTTTTCAGGAGTAGCCGCATCCTGGAGCAGTTCAGGCATCACTTCTTTGTTCAGAATGATATTTGCCAGACCGGCGTATTTCACTTTCACCAACGCCCGGGCGACATGAAAGGTCACGGATGACATTTTGTAGACAATCAGGGTGGGAACGGCGCAAAGTGCCGCTTCCAGGGTGATGGTGCCGGATGCGGCAATGAGCATGTCCGCCTGTTCAAAAATCTGCCTAGGGTTGCCGGAAATCACCTGAAACAGGTCAGGGGTTTGTGCGGCAGCCACCTGTGATTCAATCATATCCACAGGAATGGATTCTGCGGCGGAAACCTGAAACCGGACATGGGGATGACATCTGTGGATTTTTTCGGCCGCAGCCAGCACCGGCGGCAGCAGTGCATGTATTTCATTTTTTCTGGAACCCGGCAGCAGTCCGATTATTGTTGGGCCGCGGGAATCCCTCCTGGTTTTAAAAGAATTGTGCAGCGGAAAAGGATACTGATCTAGCAGAGGATTTCCCACATAGGTGGCGGGGATCCCCGCTTTTTTATAAATTTTTTCTTCAAAAGGAAAAATCAGTCCGGCATGATCGATGGACTGTTTCATCTGTTTGAGTCGGGACCGATTCCAGGCCCAGACTTTGGGAGGAATATAATAGAATATTTTTGTCCGACTGTGGGTTTTGGCATAGGCGGCCGCCCGGAGGTTGAACCCGGGATAATCAACCAGTATGAGCAGTGCGGGCCTGATGGTTTTCAAATGGTGCCTGAAAAGATCAAATGCCAGTTTAACGGGCCGGATCTGCCGGAGAACCTCCAAAAGCCCCATGGCAGACAGCTGATCAATGGAAAAAAACAGACGGGTACCGGCGCTGGCCATACAGGGCCCGCCGATGCCATGAAAGATCAGGGAGGAATCGTGTTCCCGCATGGCACTAATCAGGTCGGCACCATGGACATCGCCGGAAGGTTCACCCGCCAGTAC
>JBFLKI010000015.1:0-7835 GCA_040883135.1 Desulfotignum sp.
ATGATTTCAATGGTATTTGCGTGCTTTGACCGGTCGTACTGCATGGCTTCATCCGGATGGCACCGGGAGCAGTCTTTGGGCGTAACGATAGATGCAATATCCATTTTGTATTTGTCTTCTCCCCAGGGCAGATCAGAACGGCCATAGTATTTGGCATGATCCTGGGCAATATCCTGGTCCCCGGGTTGAATCAGGTGACAGTCAAGACAGGTGATGTTGGCATTGGCGTGCCGGCTTTTGGCCCAATCGGCGAACACACCGGGGGTCGTCACCCGGTGGCATTCGATACAGGCCTGGGCTTCGGGCGGCACGCTGCGTTCAATCCGGTACTCCTTCACCTTGGCGTAATTGGGCTGGGCAACTGCAATTGAGACAAAACCTGTCAAAATCAAGGTTGTTGTCAGCAACAACAGTGGGAAATGGACTTTTCGTCGTCTCATAAGCACGGCTCCTTTCGTTTAAATGACCCTTGAAAAATTCCGGTTCCATCCATTGCTCATAACTGCCTCAACCCCTTGGCCTGGTAGGGTACCGGACGGGTTTGACGGAACATGACCCGGCCGGTGTCCGAATGCACCAGGTCATAATGGCAGTCAATACATTTTTTTTCATACCCGGGTTTCGCATACACCACGGACCGGTGGGCCAGCATGGCCCCGCGCCGGGTGGGCATATGCAGTAAATTCCGATGGCATTTCTGACATTCACGATTATTGAATGCCTGGTAAGCGGCCTCCCGGGCATGTTCCCGATCGTATTCCCCGACAAGAAAATGGACAGCCACATCTTTCAGGCCGTGATAGCTTTTCGCAAAGAAAAAATTGAACGTATCCTGTGGCGCCGGAAGATGACAGTCCATGCAGTCGACGACAACCCCTGCGGCGTTATTGCTGTGCGTGGAAGAGCGCCATGCCACCACGGCCGGTTTGATTTCATGACACGATGCACAGAACTCGGGTGTGGATGTGCGGACCATTGTGTAGTAAGTCATGCTGAACAGCGGGAAAGCAATGATAATCCCGACTCCGATCAAGATCAGTGAAATAATAGACTTTTTCATGAGGCCCCCGGTGGATGAATAAACCCAATCAGCCTTCATTGATTACTTCAGCTTATCAATAACCTTTGACATCGCAGCGTGTCAATGAAAAAAAAATTTCCCTTTTTTTGTCTTCATTTCTTTGACATCGGATCAGGCGGCCTGCGGACCGGACACGGTCGGGACTTTCAAGCTGCAGGGCAGCAGCACCTGGCATTTAGCACACACATGGGTGTTGGGTGCCATGTCTGTGAATGTGTCCAGGATTGCCAGGTTTTCCTTGAGCCGTTCCCAGCATTTTTTCCGGTCAATGCCTGTTTCCGGCGACACCGCCCCCACCGGACAGCGCGCCACACACACCAGGCAGTTCTGCCCGTTTTTATGCAGGCATAACTCCTTTGCCTGCACCAGCGGGCTGTCACCCAGATCCGCGGCCGTGACCAGACTGCCCAGACGGCCGGCACAACCGGACGGGGTAATGAACTGGGCATTCACCCCGAACCGCCCCAGCCTGGCAATGTACCCCAGGTGTTTATGGGACCAGCGCGCCATCAGTCTTTCATGATCAAAATTATGGGTGGCCGGTACCAGCGCAGAGGCAACCCCCTGCTCTTCCAGAACCTGCTGAAGATGTTCACAAAGCCGGTTGATCATCGTATTGGTGACCTGGTAGGCCAGGCCCCAGTTCCGGCATGGCCTTTCTCCATCATGGTTTTCCTTTGCCAGCGCTTTGCTGAACGGCACAAAGAATACGATCACCGTCCTGCCACCGGGCAGCAGGTCTTGGGGAAGGACATGGTCCGGTGCTGCGATTTCCGGCAGACTCCTGAACCTATTATCCACCCTGGCAAAGGCGGCAAGGGGCTTTCGCCAGTAATCGGGCACCTGTCTCGTTTCAGGATAGTTTTGAACATAGGTTTCTATAACCTTTCGGATAGCATCGGTCCGTATCGAATTTGGCATCATCCCTCCGCCGGTCAATGGGTTTTCAGCGTTTATGTAAAATACGACAAAAAAATGGCGAAACGCAAAATGTTTTTTCAAACAATCCTTCAGCAGCCGTTGGGTTTTCTTTTTAAAGTTGACAAAGACAAATGGCCTGTCCTATATGCAGCTGAGAATAAAAAAGTTATGAATATGCATACCATTGACCGGAATGGGGGATTGGATGAAGCAACGTACTGTTTTTTTTACACAAAAAATCCAGTCTTTCCTGTGCGGATTGATTGTTACCTCTCTTTTGATCGCAGGCTGTAACACCGCCGTCGGACCTGACTTTCAAACACCATCTCCCCGGTTGCCGGAAACCTGGCAGATCACGGAAACTGCAGAGAATATCTCTTCTTTCGAGCCGACGGCCTTGTTTGATGAGTGGTGGCTCGTGTTCGATGATCCGGATCTGACAAGGGTGGTGTCGGATGTGAAAGAACAGAACCGGGATCTGGCAGCGGCGACGGCCCGGCTTGACAGCTATGCTGCGGCTTACGGCATGGCACGGGCCGGATTGATGCCCAGGATCAATGCCCGGGGGAGCATCAGTCGGGAGCGGGAAAGTCTCCGCACCCGTAACACAGGCAGCCAGTCAACGGCCGAAAACCCGACCTGGATGTATCAGGCCGGGTTTGTGATGTCCTGGGAAATTGATGTGTGGCACAACATCCGCCGGAGCATGGAAGCGGCCCGGGGGGACTGGGATGCCTCCCTGGAAGACCGGCGCAATCTCATGGTGCTGCTCCAGGCCCAGGCTGCATCCGAATATATCAGACTGCGCACGGCCCAGCAGCGGTACGAATTTGCACAGAAAAACGTGACCCTGCAGGAAGAAACCCTGCAGCTGGTTCAGGACCGGTTTGATGCCGGGCTGACCGGCGAGCTGGATGTTCATCAGGCTAAAATGAATCTGGCATCCACCCGGGCCCGGCTGCCGGCCCTCAAAACCCAGCAGACCGAAGCCTTGAACGCGCTCAGCCTGCTGACCGGCCGTCTGCCTGGTGAACTCAATCGATTACTGACCCCGAAATGGATTCCCGTGGCATCCGCACTGCCCGAAATGCTGCCGGCCGAACTGGTTCGCAACCGACCGGACATCCGTGCCGCCGAACGCCAACTGGCTGCCCAGACTGCCCGAATCGGTGTCGCTCAGGCGGATTTCTACCCGGCACTGACCCTGGCCGGGACGTTTTATCTGATGTCTACGGATTCGGGTGAATTCTTCTCGTCTGATGCACAGAAACACAGCATCGGACCATCTTTCAACTGGTCTCTTTTCAACGGCGGATTGGTCAAAAGCCGGGTTCAAATGGAAGAAGCCGCCACCCGGGCGGCCCTGGCCGGGTATGAACAAACCGTACTCACAGCCTTTCGGGAATGCGAGGATGCACTCGCCGCCTACTTCAATGAAGAGGAAACCCTCACGGCACTGGAACAGGCGGTGAGTTCCACACAAAAATCGGTGGAACTGTCCCAGTCCCTGTATATCACGGGACTGGTCAATTTCCAGAATGTTCTGGATATGCAGCGGCAGCTGGCGTCTTTTCAGGACCAGCTGGCCCAGTCCATGGGTCAATCCGCTGTCGGGTTGGTGGCCGTCTACAAAGCGTTCGGCGGCGGCTGGGAACCGGAATAAATCCTTTTTGAGTTGACAAAAAATAGGATCTTATCCTATCTTGATTTCGACATTAAAATCCCCTGATGCAGGGAGTCGAATGTCCAACCATCAAACAAGGAGGTAATATATGGCAGAAAAGCCTGCTGTGGGATGCAAGCGTCCTTCAGCCAAAGTTGAAAAAAATCCTGAAAAACCCACCCTGCCTGAGACCATTACCGAAAAAGGAGCCCCCCCCATGATTCAGATCGGAAAAAAAGCCCCTGACTTTACAGCCCCGGGCTACTACAACAATGAATTCATATCTGTAAAACTGTCGGATCATCTGGGAAAATGGGTGGTCCTGTGTTTCTATCCCGGCGATTTCACCTTTGTCTGAGCCACTGAAATCTCGGCGGTCGCCGAGAAACATGCAGAATTTGAAAAACTGGGCGCTCAGGTACTGACCATGAGTGTTGACAGTATGTTTGTCCATAAAATGTGGGTGGACAACGAGCTGTCCAAAATGGTTACCGCCAAAACCGTTCCGTTCCCCATGCTTTCGGATGGCGGCGGCAGCATCGGCAGAGTCTACGGTGTTTATGATGAAGATGACGGCGTGGATATCCGTGGGCGGTTCCTGATCGATCCGGACGGTATTGTTCAGGCCTATGAAATGGTAGCGCCCCCGGTGGGACGCAATATCCATGAAACCCTGCGCCAGGTTCAGGCATTCCAGCTGGTCCGGGAAAGCAAAGGCACCAAGGCGACACCTTCCGGGTGGAAGCCCGGCAAAACCGTTCTGGCACCCGGTCCCGACCTGGTGGGCAATGTCTGGAAAGTGTGGACCGTGGACAAGGCCTTTGATTGATGGGACGGAATCGTCTTTTTTTACAGGAAACTGTTTGAAAATTTCATCAAATCCGCTATAAAATAGCTTTCTGCTTCTTGATTTTGACCGGAAGAAAAGACATTTGGAGGAACAAAATGGAGCTGGGAAAAGCCAGAGAGCTGTTTTCAGAAATGATGCATTTAGCCGGCATCCGTGTGAATGGAGACCGGCCGTTTGATATCCGGATCAACAACGATCAGTTTTTTCAGCGGGTGGCGTCATCCCCGGCCTTGGGTCTGGGAGAGTCCTATATGGATGGGTGGTGGGACTGTGAGGCACCGGACCAGTTCATTGAAAAAATACTCCGGGCCAATCTTCTCAAACAGATCAAACAGGACCGGATCACGGCCTGGAACGCCCTGATGGCAAGAATTTTCAATCTTCAGACCATTCAACGGGCATTTACCGTGGGCAAACAGCATTATGACATCGGCAATGACCTGTATCAGGAGATGCTGGACCCGCGGATGCAGTATACCTGCGGATACTGGAAGGATGCACAGGATCTGGACGAAGCCCAGGAAGCCAAACTGGACATGATCTGCCGGAAACTGGAACTGGCACCGGGAATGACTGTCCTTGAACTCGGGTGCGGGTTCGGCGGGTTTGCCCGGTATGCCGCAGAAAAATTCAATGTCTCCGTGACCGGCTTTACCGTGTCAAAGGCCCAGGCTGAATTTGGCACAGAATACTGCAAAGACCTGCCTGTGGACATCCGGCTGGATGATTACCGCAATGCCAAAGGCACGTATGACCGGGTCATATCCATCGGTCTGATGGAGCATGTGGGATTTAAAAACTACCGGACCTACATGGAACTGACCTGCAACCTGCTTAAAAAAGACGGTATCGCCTTCGTGCATACCATCGGCGGGAATATCACCACCCGAATCTGCAACCCCTGGACCGCCAAATACATTTTTCCCAATTCCGTGCTGCCCTCCATTACCGAACTGGGAAGGGCCATGGAAGGGCTGTTTGTCATGGAAGACTGGCACAATTTCGGTGAAGACTATGACAAAACCCTGATGGCCTGGCACCGGAACTTCCAGGCAGCCTGGCCCCGGCTCAAAGACCGGTATGGAGACCGGTTCTACCGGATGTGGGAATATTACCTGCTCAGCTCTGCCGGCGGGTTCCGGGCCCGTTCCATGCAGCTGTGGCAGATGGTTTTGACCCGCCCGGGCCGGCCGAAACCGGACTGCCGGATCTCTTGAGACCCGCCATGATCTGTTCGGATGTGATCATTGTGGGCGGCGGGCCGGCCGGGGCTGCCTGTGCGGCCCGCCTCAGAAAAAACGGGATGGATGCAATCATTCTGGACAAACAGGTGTTTCCCAGAAAAAAACTGTGTGCCGGATGGATCTCACCCGATGTATTCGACGATCTTGAATGCGTCCCTGACACCTATCCCCATGCATTGACCCGTATCCGCCGGATTCACTTTCATCTGTTCGGGCTTCCCCTGCCGGTGAAAACCCGCCAGTACGCGGTCCGGCGCATCGAATTCGACCACTGGCTGATCCAAAGAGCCGGTGTTCCGGTACATACCCATGCCGTCAAAAAGATCCAAAAAAACCGGAACGGATATGTCATTGATGACCGGTTTGAATGCCGGTCCCTGATCGGAGCCGGGGGCACCCACTGCCCGGTTCGCCGCACCTTTGCGCCCCCGTTGCCGGGCCGCCCGGAAAATGCCCGGATATCTGCGGTGGAAAAAGAGTTCCCCAGTCATCCGCAAATCCGGGAATGCCATATCTGGTATCTGGAAAAAGGCCTGCCCGGATATGCCTGGTATCTGCCCAAACAGGACGGATGGGTCAACATCGGAATCGGCGGCAAACAGCACCGCCTGACCGCCCGTGGAACCACCATCATGCAGCACTGGCGAGAGTTTGTTCACCGCCTGATCGACAAAGGGTTTCTGGACCGCCCTCCCGGAAACCCGGCCGGGCACACCTATTATCTGCGGTATGCACCTGGTGATCCCATGCCGGACAATGTGTTTGTCATCGGCGATGCCGCCGGTCTGTCCACCCTGGATATGGGAGAAGGCATCCATGCGGCAATCCAGAGCGGGATTGCCGCGGCCGAAGCCATCACTGCGGGCCGCCGGATGCATCTGGACCATATTTCCCGGTTCAGCCTGCCCGGCCTGGTGAAGGCCGGATTTCAGCGCGGCTGAACAAACCGGACGCCAGGCCACAGGAGCGCATGGAATTGCCGGACGCCACCATTCAATACTACGCCACCCACGTCGAAGAGCTGATCCGGCGGTATGAATCCGCAGATGTGTCGGACCTGCACTCCCTGCTGAGAGACAGCTTTCCCTCCGGCGCCCGGCTGCTGGAACTGGGATGCGGTTCCGGCAGAGATGCCGCGTTCATGCTGGAAAACGGATTTGATGTCACGGCATCGGACGGGGTGCCGGAAATGATCGACGCTGCTGCCGCCTGCCACCCGGCTCTTGCCGGCCGCCTGTGCCGCATCTGCCTGCCCCGGGACCTGACCCCGATCCTGGGACCTTTTGACGGGATCTATGCCGTCGCCACCCTCATGCACCTGACCCGGCCCGACATCCTGGAAGTCTTTGCCAGGATCCGCCGGATCCTGGTTCCCGGCGGCCGCCTGTTTTTCTCCGTGCCCCTGCAACGGGACGATGTCGCGGCCGACGGATTCGATGCCAACGGCCGCCGGTTCACCGCCATGACCCTTACCGACTGGACCGGCATCTGCCGCCGGGCCGGGTTCGACATCCTCACATCCACCACCACACCCGACGGGCTGGGCCGGAAAACCATTGCCTGGCTCAACTGCCTGGCCATCTTTGGCACCACCCGCCAGATCCACATTTCTAAAATTTGGCGCACCGCTGACCTTTAAAAAACCGGGACCCCGTCGACAACCATAAACGGAATCGTCAGCTGGACATGGCCTGCTTGACGTGCCGTTTCGTTCAGACACGCTTCGATCCGGGCAAAAACCGCCGCCTGCCTGTTCGCTGCGACCAGACCTTTCCAGCCGTCCAGAAAAAAGTGGCGGATCAGGTAATGGCCAAACAGGGTGGTGCCGTCCACAAACCGCATGGAAAAACAGTCTTCGATCACCTGCCGGACCGAAAATCTGCAGTCGTGCAGCACGGAAACCAGCTCTTTGACGGACAGCCGCTTTCTGCGGATCTGGTCTTTTATTCTCGCCGCAGTCTCAGCCAGCCCCATCTCCTTAAGAACCGCTTCAAACAACTGGTAGAACTCGGACATGGTCTGTTCGGTATTCACGGCAATCACCAGCTGCCCATCCGGCTTGATGACCCGGCGGCA
>JBFLKI010000153.1:0-9882 GCA_040883135.1 Desulfotignum sp.
AGAGAATTTTTTTAAACATGGTGATCCTCCCCGTTATGCATTCGTAATATGAAAAATTTATATGTAAAATATATTACTTTTTTCAAATAATTAAAGTCGGGGGGTATTTTCCCTTGGCCTCTGTCAAACCCTCACCGATCCGGGATTGATTCTCAAGGCCTGGCTCACAGATAAAATGCCCATGATACGGTCACAAGAATGACAATGTAGATGATTGCCAGAATACTGCCGATTCTTATATAATCCCGTGTCCGGTATCCGCCGGGGCCCATGTACAACGCATTTACCTGATGGGTGGGCAGAATAAAGGAATTGGACACCCCGATGCCTACGACAATGGCGGCTACCCGGGGATCGACCCCGATCTGGCTGGCCATTGAAATTCCCAGGGGAACCAGCAGCGTACAGGCGCCAACATTGGAAATGACCGTAGTGAATGCGCAGCTCAATCCCGCCAGAATAATCAGCAGAAGCAGAGGTGACATGAACGGGCCCATTCCGGCGATAATGCCTTTTGCGATCCACTCGGCCGTACCGGTCTGGTCCATGGCCATGCCAAGCGGTATAAGACCGCCCAGAAGAAAAACCGTACGCCAGTCAACGGCCCGATAGGCTTCGTTTATCGTGATCACTTTGCTGATGATCATGCCTACGGCGCCCAGCATGAGGCAAACGGAAATCGGGATGGGGTTGTAAGGCTGATTCTGAAAGTAGAAACTGGACAATAACATCAAAAAAAGCGCCGTTCCAAAACAGAGCAGGGCTCTTCCGGAATTCTCAGGTTTATGGAATTCCTCTTCAAAAGGGGTAATAATGATCAGGTTATGGTGCAGTTCCTCCAATGCATGAAACTGTTCCCAGGTACCGTGAACCAGCACGGCATCACCGGCTTGAAGCGGCCGATCCGCCAGCTCCTGGTAATAGGTCTTTCCGGCCTGATGAATGGCAAGCGGGTTCAGCCCGAATGTTTCGCGGAAACGGATCTGCTTGATGGTCTTCCCTATAAGGTTGGACCGGGGGGAAACTACCCCTTCGACGATTCCCGCCATGGAGGGGTTGAACATATTTCCCTTGAAGCATTCCGGCTCTTTTTTCAATATGAGATTATAGGCTTTTACAAACTTTTTCACGGATGCTTCAGGGCCGTACACACAGAGGGTGTATCCCTGGCCGATATTGTGTTCCGGAAGCGGGGCGATTTTACATGCACCTGCTGTTTTTGAGGCAGCCACGATGTTCACCATAAACCGGCGGCGGATGCCTGTCACCGTCTGGGGCAGCCTGCCGGCTTCAAAATCATCAGGCACTGTAATTTCAAACGGCCCCTGGATCATTGGATATGCAGCGAGAAAACCGTTTTCTCCATTGCCTGCATCCGTTCCCGATGTGTCAGAGACCTCTTCAATAGGGAGCCTGGAAAGAAACCCGAGGCCTGCGGTAGAAAGATAGGCAATTCCGCCGATAACCAGGCCAAGACCAATGGGCGTCAATTCAAGAAGGCCGAACTTCGGCATTCCGGCCGGTAAAATGTCGTTAAGCAAAATCAAAGGGCTTGTACCGATCATCGTCAGGGTGCCCCCGAGAATGGCGGCCATGCCGATGGGCATGAGCACACGGGAGATCGGAATTTTCAACCGGTATGACGCAGCCATCCGTATGCCCGGCAGAAACAGAACGGCAGCCCCTGTGTTCTGCATGACACTTGAAATCACAGCGATCAGACTGGAAAAAATAATCGTCAGGCGTCTCGGGCTTTTGCCGACCAGTTTGAGCAGTGGTTGAATCATCCGGCTGACCAGACCCGAACGGTTCAACCCATAACTGATGATCATCACCCCGATAATCGCCATCACGGCATTGCTGCTGATACCCTTGAATGTATCCCGGGCATTGAGCAGTCCAAGCTCCGGGAGTAGCACCATCATGGCCATGGCAACGACATCCACACGTACCCACTCCACAATGAAAAGCAGGACAGCGACACCAATGACCACCAGCATCAACAGCTTGGTGCTGATATGGGTATCGATTTCAACGGGCAGCCGAATAGCGCCCATATCCTGGAATCCGGTCCCTTGCTCACGGGTCAGCTGGCCATAAATTTCCATCCAGAACTGATACTTGCCCGAACTGATATGTTTTTTTACACGGTAGCCCACTGTAGCAGTTAACGGTTTGGATGCGGGAGACGGTTCGAATTTTATCATAATGTGACGGCGGGGTCGTTCCGGATGGTCTTTATCAAGAAATTCGATCCCACTGTCTTCAGGGGCAGCAAGCCATACTACCAGCGGCGTTTCCGCATTCGGGTTCCACACAGGATCCGTCGACCCTGTCTCCATATTCCGCCTTAAATGGGCTGACATCTCAAAGGTTCCGGTTTCACCCGTGATCAGCGGTTTGAGCAGCGGCATCTCAATCACAACATGGCGGGGAGCGCGCGATCCAGAGACGCTCCCCTTTTCCGGGTGGTTTTGGGCCGCCGGCACCGGAGCGGGTCCTGCCAGGGCCGCCCGAAATTGTGGAAGTAAAGATGAGTAATCCGAACCGATGACAAAGAGGGCCAAAATCATAAAACCGATTCCCGGAAATGCCCGTTTTAATTTTTGCATGCCAGAATAGATCCTAAAGTTTTGAAAATCTGGATTAACGTCCGGTCGAGAATCCTTGCGTCTGATATTCGGCCGGTGGTCCGCAAGGGGCAGGCCATGGTGCATCTCTGTCAGTCTGGTTATTTGCAGAATGGCTTTTGGGATGCAGTTCTGTCAAAATATCCTGTCCATGAATAGAATGGAGAACATAAGACTGTCAATAAAAAGATGAAATTAAAATAATTATACTATCGCTGCCTTGAACAGGCAAATGAGCAACAGGCGAATTTCACTCAAAACCGCTATGCGGGGGATCTATTCTCCATCGCGAACTCATTTCAACAGATAGCGGTTGCTTAATTCAGTGAAATCGATGGTCATGAAAACTTTTCAGCTTGGTGATACAACGGTACGATCAACTTGACAAAAAGCCTCATCCTATCCTAAGCTTATTTCGCCGAATATATTTAAACCCCTTATTAAAGAGGCCATACCAAGAGCAATATCTTTTCTGACCCTGTAACAAGGAGATTGAAAATGAAAAAACCTGAGCGTGTTCTCGTCGTGTCAATTTCTCCCAAACATTCCCTTGATTCCTTTCAATGGGGGATTTCTTTTGCCCGTAATTATGAGGCAGAGCTATTTATTATTCACATCGTCCACAATCCCTTCGGACTGAAAGGCTGGAATCTTCCTATGTCCTCCACAAAAATCCTTGAAGATGAATTCTCAAAGATGCTTCAGGAGGCTAGAGAAACATTGCAGAAATATATCGATATGGAGGATACCGGGGGCGTGTCAATACAGGAGAGCATCATTGAAGGAGAACCTGTTGATGAAATCACAAAATTCATTGCAGAAAAAAAGATTGACTTGGTGGTTATGACAGCCCACGAACAGGGTCACCTTGAACATTTTTTATCTGGTCATGACATTCGTGAACTGATTCGAAAAATGCCATGTTCTATTTTCCTGGTCAAAAGGGAGCTGGAATATCAACACTTTTAAAGTGAAAAAGTGGAGATCTTCCCAAACACATCGATTTTACAAGGCAGATCAAACTTACTGGAGATCCAAAAAAACCGGCAAAATTGCCGGTTATTCCCTCCAAGTGAAGCCCAGGGTACTAATTTTTTTCTGTTTGAACGAAATGACATGTAAAAATTTGGATCATTTTGCAGCGGCGAGTGTCGGGGGAGAGGCGTGGGGTGAATCCTTTTCCTCCGAAGTCTTTACAAATCCTCTTGCCCCGTAAAGGCCCTGCACCGGCATTGACAAACCGCTTCAGGTCCCGGTATAACGATGCAAATAAAATTTGCTTGCTGGAGAAACACCATGCAGACCCGGAAAGTGATTGCCCACATTGTGAACTGGCTGGATACCTATCTGAAAACTTCAGGGCTTGCCGGATTCTGTGTTGGCGTGTCCGGCGGCATCGACTCGGCGGTCACCTCCACCCTGTGCGCTGAAACCGGTCATCCGGTTATGGCAATGAACATGCCCATCTGCCAGGCGCCGGATCAGCTGTCCCGGGCATCGGCCCACAATGCCTGGCTCAAACACAGGTATCCCACCGTCATGCCGGTTGAGATGGACCTGACGCCCGTATTTTCGAGTATCCAGACCCATTTTCCATCAGAAATCCAGGACGGACTGACTCTGGCCAACACCCGGTCCCGGCTGCGCATGATGACCCTGTATGCCTTTGCCGGACACCACCGGCTTCTGGTGGCCGGCACCGGCAACAAGGTGGAGGATTTCGGGGTGGGATTCTACACCAAATACGGAGACGGCGGGGTGGATATCTCGCCCATCGCCGATCTGATGAAATCGGAGGTATATACGCTGGGGAAGGCGTTGAAAATCGCGCCGGAAATTCTCACAGCCCCGCCTACGGACGGGTTGTGGGATGACAACCGCACCGATGAAAGTCAGATCGGAGCCGGATATGATGAGCTGGAATGGGCCATGACATATACCGCCCTGACCACGCAAGAGAAGAACGCCCAGGTGCTGGAAGACCGGCAGAAACAGGTGCTTTCGCTTTTTCAAAAACTGCATGCCGCCAACCGGCACAAGATGGATCCCATCCCGGTCTGTAACATTCCGGAACACCTGCGGGAGTGATACCGTTCAAAACCGGGGGGCGCCTGAGCTATCGGAACTGATCCCGGGACAGGTGATATTTTTTCATTTTATAGTACAGCAGCTGCCGGGAAATCCCCAATTTCCTGGCAGACTTGGTCACATTGCCCCGGAACTGCATCAATGCCTGCCACACCATTTTTTTCTCATGCTCATTTTTATTGAACAACAGATCTGACGAACCGGTTTCCATGGGGTCCCCGCTTTTGGACGGATGAGACATCCAACGGGATGGCCGCTGCCCGGCAGATCGATGATTGACATACCCATGGGTGAAATGGGGCTGAAGATATTTAATCCGGATCCGGTTGTCCGGCCCCATGATATTCATGGCCCCCTCAATGACATGTTCAAGCTCCCGGACATTGCCGGGCCAGTGATACTGGTGGAACAGTTCCATGACCGCATCTTCCACACCCATCACCTGGCGGCCCAGCGATTTGTTGTGCTTGTCGATGAAGTGATCCACCAGCAGGGGCAGATCGGTCATCCGGTTCCGCAAGGGAATGATATGGATGAACACCACCCCCAGCCGGTAGAACAGATCCGACCTGAGGCTCCCGCCGGCAATGGATACGTGGGGATCCTGATTCACCGAAGAGATGATTTTCAGATCGAATTTGATCTCCTTGAGAGCGCCCACCCGCCGCACCTTTCCTTCCTGGACGATACGCAGAATCTTGCTCTGAAGCCCCACAGGCATGGAGTTGATTTCATCCAGAAAAATGGTGCCCTGACTGGTGCGCTCGAACAGGCCGGCTTTGTTGATGGCCCCGGTGAACGCCCCTTTGGAGGTGCCGAATAAAATGCCTTCCAGCAGGTTTTCAGGAATGGCCGCACAATTGACCGGGGTATATTTTTTCTCATGCCTGGGGCTGTGGTTGTGAATGGCCCGGGCAAAAAGCTCCTTGCCCGTGCCGGTTTCACCGTAGAGCATCACGGGCGACGGGGTGTTGGCTGCCATACGGGCCGCATTCAGTGCATCCTTGAACGCCGGATCCTGGCCGATGATGGAATCGAACGTGATCTCATACTGCTGCATGCGGTGCTGAACTTCGGGCAGACGCATGACAGACAGGGTTTCTGTGAGCACATGAAAGTCTCTGACAAAACAGATGCACCCCACCAGCTGATTTCTATTGAAGATGGGGTGGACATTATGGATGGTGTTGGCGAATTTGCCCATACGGGTCCGGTAATAGATGGGCTGATCCGTGATGGGCTGACGGGTGATCAGACACTGCATGATCAGGCTGGTCTCATTATCCAGATCATACACATCCGTCACCTGATTCAAAATGGCATCTTCGGGCTCGAGTTCATCAATGCGGGACATGGCTTTGTTATAGTAGACAATAATACCTTCCGCATTGGTAATGAGCACCCCATCGCAATATTCATCGAAGATGGCCAGAAAATTGGCATTGTCCAGACCGAAGAGAAACTGCCGGGCATTCTGATGCGTAAACCGGTTCATCTTATACCTGTCTCATTATCTCCGGAAGAATGTCAAACAGATCCCCCTGGACCTGATAATCGCAATTGGCCATGATAGCGGCATTTTCATCCTTATTCACGGCAATGATCATTCTGGCGGTTTTCATCCCGGCAAAATGCTGGATCGATCCGGAAATGCCGCAGGCGATATACACCTGCGGACTGACTTTTTCACCGGTCTGCCCCACCTGAAAGGCATACGGCACCCACCCTTCGTCCACGGCCACCCTGGATGCACCGGCCACGGCATTCAATTTCCTGGCACACTCAAAGATCAATGAAAAATTGTCCTTGTTTTTCAACCCCCGGCCCCCGGCAATGATAATATCCGCCTCTATCAGGCTCTGCCGGCCCTCTGCGTCTGCTTCATCCCAGGCCAGCAATGTCATGTTTTCCGGCACCGCCGCATCCACGGTTATGGCCACGGTTTCGGCCTGAACAGGCTTGGGTTCTGGCAGCACCGCATTGGGCCGGATCCCGAAAACCAGAATCTCCCCGGTCAACTGAAACTGGGCCATCACCTTGCCGGAATACTGGGAGGTCTGAGCCAGACCTGTGTTCAGGTCCACATCCACGCAGTCCATCACCAGGGGGGCATCCAGCAGGGCCGCCACCCGGGGCAGCAGATCTTTTCCTTCCGCAGAAGACAATCCCAGAATCCGGGCCAGTTTCAGTTCCCGGGCCGCATGAACCACCGCGGCTGCCCGGACCGCCGGATTCAGCCGGACTTCTGGGGCATCGGGCAGGGATAGATCCACCATGGTGTCAACCCCGTACTCAGCCAGCTGATCCGTGATCTCCTCGGTGATGCCGTCCATCACCAGCGCGGTCAACGTATCAGCGGTTCTCCCTGCCAGGGTGATCATGCCAAGGCTGGTTTCCTTGACCCGGCCGCTTTCCATTTCAATGACAATACCTGCCTGTCTCATGATAACACCTTTGCTTCCAGTCTTAAAATCCGGATGATTTCCGCTGCCTGTTCCGCCGGGGTTCCGGTGATTTTCTGCGGATTCCGTTTCTGGACCAGCGGCGTCATGGAAACGATTCTGGCGGATCCCGGTGCCCCAGACACATTCAGCTCTGAAAAAGAGACGGTTTCAATGGGTTTTTTACGGGATTTGACCACATCCGGAAAGGTCGGATAAATGGGGGTGTTCAGCCCACGGCCAGCCCCGATCACACAGGGCAGAGACAGTTCATATGTCCGGGTGCGTCCCCCGGTCAATTCACAGGTCACGGTCGCTTTATCGTTTGTGATGTCAAGGGTAGCCGCGTTGGTCACCACGGGAAAATCAAACAGGGCCCCGATGCGGAACTGGGTCTGCATGCCTTCACAGTCAATGGATTCCTTGCCCGTGAAAATAATGTCCGCCCGTCCGTCCCGGAGGATGGCGGCATGCAGGGCCCGGGCCGTGGTCATGCTGTCACACATCTCATCGGTCTCCACCAGTACACCTCTGTCCGCCCCCATGGCCAAAGCGGACCGCAGGGTGTTTTCCGCGTCTTTTTTCCCCAGACACACGGCAATGATGTCACTGTCCGGGACCTTTTTTTTCAGGATCACCGCTTCGGTCACCGCGTGTTCATCATACGGATTCAACAGAAAAGGGACCCTGTCATCGATTTTACGGTTGTCCAGAACCTGAATGTTGGCAGCGGAATCCGGTACGTGTTTCACGCACACATAAATTTGCATTGGTCTTGCCCCTCAATGAAAAAGGCAGTGCCAGGGTATTCCCCGGCCCTGCCCCTGGATAAAAGCATGCCATGCAGCTTTACAGCCGAACAGCTGTTGCTTCGTTGTTATCCGTTTACGGAAAAACTGGAATCATAGTTGATTTCCCGTTTTCTGGAGAAAAAACCCACGTTCAGCGTCCGTTTGGTGTATTTGAATTCATACTGGAACGGTTCCTTGTCGTGATCCAAACCTTTTTCACAGGCATCGATGAGTTCCGCCATCATGCGGCCCACCACCGGCGCATTTTTGTACTGGTTGCCGGAGGTGCCGATGGCCATGTAAAAGCCGGGCAGGTCGGATTTGTCATAGACGGGAATCCAGTCGTCCGAGCAGTCGTACAGATCCACCACGCCCTTGGGCTGGTTGGGCACCTTGAGGGTGGGGATGCGTTTCCCAAGGCGGTAGCACTGGGCTTTCCACTGGGCGTCGGTGAGGACGTTGTCCCGGCCCGGGCCGCCTTTACCGGCATAGAATTCATCCGGATCCACCCATTCCTGGGGGTCACAATCCGGATCTTCGGATCCGATAAGGAACATGTTGCCCACTTCCGGTCTTTCATAGCAGCCGATGTCACCGTCAGACATGTGATATCCGTCATTGAGGTAGTCATATCCTTCCGGGGACGGGCAGTACATCACTTCGTGGCGCAGGGCTTTGGTTTTGATGTTGCAGCCTTCCCACACGCCTTCGGCCATCTGGTTGATCTTGAAGGAGTGGGGGCCGCCCACGTTCACCACGATGTCCGCATCGATCTGGGTGCCGTCTTTCAGGGTGATGCCTTTGACCCGGCCGTTTTCACTTCTGATATCCACCACTTCCGCATTGAAAATGAACTCGGCGCCTTTTGCTTCGGCGGCCCGCATGATGTTGTGCGCGGACAGGGCCGGGTCGTTCACATACCCGCCTTCCGGGCAGAAAATGGCGCCTTCCAGCATTTCAGTGGGCTCGTCATAGAACGTGGGATCTTCAGGGCGGCGGACCGGCCAGAACTTGTGCAGGTCGATGGGAGGCACATGTTTCTTGATGGTGTCCAGATCCCATTCTTCATATTTAACACCCACAGCGTCATAATGGGCTTTCACCTTGCGCCAGTCATGGCCGTCGGATTTGATCAGGATGGAACCGGTGTTCATGTATTTGGCCATGCCTTTTTCATCCGTGACATTGCCCAGGTAATTTTCCCAGTCCAGCCAGTACTTGAACCCTTCATAGGCCAGGGCCACCCCGTCCTCTGTGGAGTAGTGGGCCCGGACAATGGCGCAGGAACCGGCGGTTGAGCCTTCACCCGCATCCGGCAGCTTGTCCACGTTCAGGGTTTTGTACCCCATTTTGCTCAGTTCATAGGCAATGGGGGTTCCGATCACGCCGGCGCCGATAATAATGGCATCGTATTTTTTGGTCATTTTTTTTCTCCTTGAATAAACCGGTCTTGTCAGACCATCTTTTTATTTTTTTTAAGCCCGGGAACGCGCCCGGGCATTTCGATTACAAGCGGCTGATCCAGTCGGTGGCCCGTTTTTCTCCGGCCGGCTTGAGGCCGAACTCCTCACCTGCGTGAAGAATGGCATCCACCATATCCTTGGCATATCCGCGGGAACAGGTCATCACCACACCGGATGTTTCCCCATCCCGGCTGACGGTCACAATCTGGCAGGGCACATGGGAAAACGGTCCCTGGTAAAGGAACGGAGTTTCCCGGTTCCTGTCCATAAAATCCAGGGCTGAGAGTTTTTCACAGATGGCGAACACAGGCGCTCCGATAATGGCCAGAAACACCGTGGATTCGGTCACATCCGTGTATTCGGTTTCCTTGGGTATCTCAACGGCGTCACCGCCCAGATGATAGATGGAACTCTGGGTCCGGTTCATGCGGTTGATCAGAAACCCGTTTTCCAGCACCGACTGTCCGGG